>NZ_JAJSYW010000221.1:0-10107 GCF_036815005.1 Streptomyces sp. IBSBF 2435
GCCCCCTCTCCCCCCAGAGGCCGCCGGGCGCCGTGCAGGGGCGAGGGTCAGCGTTCGGGCCGCCCGCCCCGGGTGGTGCCCTCACCACCCGGAATCGCATCGCTCGGCCCTTCCATCTCCGCCTCGATCCGCTCCTTGCGGACCCGCCCGTGCACCTTCTTCTGCTCGACGTGCTCCTCGACGTTCATCCGCACCCGCTCCTTGGCGACGACTTCCGTCTCCACCACGGGGCTCTCCTCGTGCAGCGTCACGAAGCGGTCCGCCTCGCTGATCTCCGCGCCGGAGCGCAGCGCGTCGCGATCGCTGGCGCTGAGCGGCTCGCGTTCGAGCTTGACCTCCTCGTGCCGCAGCGGCACGGTCTGCTCGACCTCCTCGACCTCGACGTATTTGTGCAGCCTGGCCTTCCCGGAGGCATGGCGTTCGACCTTGACGTGCATCTCCTCCTCGGAGCGGGTCATCGCCTCTTCCTCGGACTCGATCCCGCCGGCGCCCAGGCGTTCCGCGGAGCCGGAGCGGCCGGCCGCGTAGGCGGCGCCGGAACCGGCGGCGGACGCGTCCATGCCCGCGCTGCCCCTCCCCCGGCCGGTGTCGGTGCCGCTGCCGGCCGCGGCCCCTGCTGCTCCCGCCGCACCCGCCGCACCCGCGGACTTGTCGGCGGACGTGTTCTTGCCGCCGGTCCGCTCGATGCCGTAGTAGCGGTACAGGTGCTGCTCCTCCTCGACCGACAGGTGACCGCCGGAGTCGATGTCCACGTTGGGCGCACCCTTGATCTTCTCCTTCGGGTACGGCACCTCCAGATGGTCCTGGACCAGCCGCGCGGAACGGGTGGGCACAAAGGTCTCGTTGCTACCGAAAAACCCGGTCTTGACCGTCACCCACTCGGGATTTCCGGAGCTGTCGTCCAGGTACATGTGCTTCGCATCGCCGACCTTTTTGCCTTCGGCGTCATGGACCGGATGGCCCACCACCTGGGGTATCTGTTCGCGCGTGATCATGTCGCCTCCTCGGGGCTGCCGTGACCTGGGAACGGTCAATGGACGGATTACCCGAGAGACTCCGGCAAAACCTAGCAAGCCGGACAAATTGCGCAAACAACTGCACGGTCGCGTAAACCCGCAGGTCGGATCAGCCGGGGCTGCCCGCCCCGTAGCGGCGCAGCAGCGGTGAGAGCACCAGCACCGACTTCGTACGGGTCACGAACGGCTCGCCCGCGATGCGTTCGAGCACCTGTTCGAAATGCCGTACGTCGGCGGCGAAGACCTGCACCACCGCGTCCGCCTCGCCGGTCACCGTCGAGGCGGACGCCACCTCGGGGTAGCGGGACAGGCCGCGCCTGATGTCGGCGGGCGAGGTGTTGTGGCGGCAGTACAGCTCCACCAGCGCCTCGGTCTGCCAGCCGAGCGCGGCGGGGTCGACCCGTACGGTGAAGCCGGTGATCGCGCCCGCCGCCAGCAGCCGGTCGACCCGGCGTTTGACGGCGGGCGCGGACAGGCCCACCTCGGCGCCGATGTCGGCGTAGGAGCGGCGGGCGTCGGAGGCCAGGGCGTGGACGATGCGTTCGTCGAGTTCGTTCAGCGGCACGAGCCCCGACGCTACCGCCGGCTACTGCCAGCTGGCGTGCAACGGCTTGCCCTCGGCGTATCCCGCGGCGCTCTGGATGCCGACGACGGCGTTGCGCTCGAACTCGGCGAGCGATCCGGCGCCCGCGTAGGTGCACGAGCTGCGCACCCCGGCGATGATCGAGTCGATCAGGTCCTCCACCCCGGGCCGCGCCGGGTCCAGGAACATCCGCGAGGTGGAGATGCCCTCCTCGAACAGCGCCTTGCGGGCCCGGTCGTACGCCGACTCCTCGCTGGTGCGGTTGCGGACCGCGCGGGCCGAGGCCATCCCGTAGGACTCCTTGTACAGCCGCCCGTCCGCGGCCTGCTGGAGATCGCCGGGCGACTCGTACGTACCGGCGAACCACGAGCCGATCATGACATTGGACGCGCCGGCCGCGAGCGCCATCGCCACGTCCCGCGGGTGCCGCACCCCGCCGTCGGCCCAGACGTGCTTGCCGTGCGTGCGGGCCTCGGCGGCGCACTCCAGGACCGCGGAGAACTGCGGGCGGCCCACCCCGGTCATCATCCGGGTGGTGCACATCGCGCCGGGGCCGACACCGACCTTGACGATGTCGGCACCCGCCTCGATCAGGTCGCGCACGCCCTCGGCGGCCACGACGTTGCCCGCGACCAGCGGCACCGAGGGGTCGAGCGACCGCACCGCGCGGACCGCGGCGATCATCGACTCCTGGTGGCCGTGCGCGGTGTCCACCACCAGGGTGTCCACCCCGGCTTTGAGCAGCTGGGCGGCCTTGCCCGCCACATCGCCGTTGATGCCGACCGCGGCGGCGATCCGCAGCCGGCCCTCGGCGTCGACCGCCGGCTGGTAGAGCGTGGCGCGCAGCGCGGCCGTACGGGTGAGGATGCCGGCCAGCCGCCCGTCCGCGTCGACCGCGGGGGCGAGCTTGCGGTGCGCGTCCTCCAGCCGGTTGAAGGCGTCCCGCGGGTCGATGTCAGCGGCCAGCACCAGCAGGTCGGCGGACATCACCTCGGACAGCTGGGTGAAGCGGTCCACGCCGGTGAGGTCGGACTCGGTGACCACGCCGACCGGCCGGCCGTCCTCGACCACCACCCCCGCGCCGTGCGCCCGCTTGGGCAGCAGCGACAGCGCGTCGGCGACGGTCTGGCCGGGGGCCAGCGTGATCGGGGTGTCCAGCACCAGATGGCGCTGCTTGACATAGCCGACCACGTCGGCGACGACGTCGATCGGGATGTCCTGCGGGATGACGACCAGGCCGCCGCGGCGGGCCACGGTCTCGGCCATCCGGCGGCCGGCGATGGCGGTCATGTTCGCGACCACCAGCGGAATGGTGGTGCCGGTCCCGTCGGGGGACCTGAGGTCCACGCCCTGCCGGGAGCCCACAGAACTGCGGCTCGGCACCATGAAAACGTCGTCGTACGTCAGGTCGTACGGAGGCCGAACATCGTTGAGGAATCTCACGCGGTTGCTCCTACCTGCGGCTTTGCCCCGCAGGCGAGCCGAAGTCAGCACGGAACCAGCACGGTGGCGCTGGTCGGTACCCCGTCCATCACTCGCTCCAGCTTCTCGCCCGAGCCTGGGGTCAGGTGACCATAGATGTCCGCGGTTATCTGAATTGTAGAGTGCCCCGGTCAGCGGGAGACCTCCAGGAGGGACACCCCGCCCGCGGTGGCGTTCGAGGTGAAGAAGCGGCGGAGCGGGTGAGGTGTCCATGACTCGTGTCCGGCCTTCCTGATGACCGCGTCGATGTCGCCCCGGACTGGCGGCGCAGCCGTGGAGTGCCGCCCTTGATGTCGCCGGGCTTCACCGCGAGCAGTTCGCCGGCGCGGAGGCCGCAGCCGGCTCCAGACACCCGCCGCAAGCGGCTCGGCCTGGCTGCGGACGACCCCCGCAAGCCCCATGTGCGGCGCCAGCGCGTGCCAGGACATGATGCACATCCTGAATGAGCCGGGGACTCTGGAGGCGAACCTTCCCTGGCCGCATGATCAGGACTCCTCCCACATCACCGCCCCCGGCCTCGTCGTCGCCGGAGACAGGGACGACCTCCCGCTCACCACCCGGGGACCGGCCTGGACGACCGACGCGTTCGCGACGCCGCGCCCTCGACAGCCGGCCCCAGTGATCTTCAGACGGGGCCGGCCCCGCCACCTGCAGGCCGTGGACCTGGACCTCGTCAGCGGTGGGCGCCGCCGCCCGGGCTGTTCATTCCTCCAGGACGACCGCCAGTTCGATGTCGGTGTCCCGCCAGAACAGCTCGGCGTCCCGCAGGATGTCCTTCACGATCCGCCACTCGCGCGGCAGCGCCGTCGCGAAGCCGTGCCAGCCGCGCACGTGCAGCCGCCGCCCGCCCGGCTCGGCCGGCCACCACGACAGATCGGTGAGGCAGTCCGCTAGGGCGTCCCAGCTACGGCCGAACCACTCCGGCAGGCCGAGATCGGCGGTGCACCGGTCCATGAACGCCCGGCGGTCGTCGACGCCGGTCAGGTCGAGCACGCGCATGTGCCGATGCTGCCACAGCGGGTGACCTGCGGCGCGGCAGCACGCCCGGGTCCGGTGGCGCGCTCAGGACCCGTCGGGGTCGGCGCGGTCCAGTGCCGGGCGGCGCGCGGGCGCGGTGGCCCGCAGCAGCTGGTCGGCGGCGGCGGTGTCGGTCACCAGGCTGGTGACCAGGCCCGAGCGCAGCACCGCGTCGATCGCGGCGGCCTTGCGCGTACCGCCCGCGATCGCCAGCACCTCGGGAATCCGGCGCAGCCGGTCCGTCTCGATGGTGATGCAGCGCTCGCCCAGGTCCCGGCCGACCCTGCGGCCCTGCGAGTCGAACAGGTGCGAGGACATCTCGGCGGCCACCCCGAGCCCCGCGTAGTGCTCGCGCTCGGCTTCGGTGAGCGCGTCGTGGACGGTGGAGATGCCCGCCTCCCACGACCCGACCGACACCACGGCGACGGTCACCTTGTCGTAATAGCCCATGGCGGCCGCGATACCGCTCTGTGCCCGCAGCGCCGCCGCGGTCGCCGGGTCGGGCAGCACCATCGGGGCGTACAGCGGGTGCGCCTCGCCGCCGGAGACGGCCGCCGCGGTGCGCACCGCCTCGACCGACCCGCGTTCGGCGGTGCCGACGTCGTAGACGCCGGTGAGCTGGACGACCGTGCAGGGGGCGAGCCGGTCGAGCGCGTTGGCCATGGTGATGATGGACCGGCCCCACGCCAGGCCCAGCACATCGCCGTCGGTGACCAGCTCACCGAGCAGGCCGGCGGCGACCACGCCCAGATTCTCCGGGTCGGGCGCGTCGGCCTGGTCCGGCGGGGTCTGCACGACGACGGCGTGCCGCAACCCGTAGTGCGCGCGCAGCGCGTCCGAGCGCTCCGCGTCCAGCTCGGCCGGCACCCGGATCTCGATCCTGACCAGGTCGCGTTCGAGCGCGGTCTCCAGCACCCGGGCCACCTTGAACCGGCTGACCCCGAACTCCTCGGCGATCTGGATCTTGGACTTGCCCTCCAGGTAGAAACGGCGTGCCATCGCCGCTGCCTGGACCATCTCTCCGGGGCCCATGCGCACGTGTGTGCGGCCTGTGCTCACGTCGGTTCTCCCCAGTTGCCCAGCTGTCCGGCTCCGCGTTCATCCTCGCAGACGCCGGGGGTTACGGGCGCGTAGCCGTCGAAGGTCAGTGCCGGTGGACCGCGGCGGCCTGCTCGCGCAGCGCCCGTACGGCAGCCGCCGGGTCCTGCGCGCCGTAGACCGCGGTGCCCGCCACGAAATTGTCGGCGCCCGCCTCCGCACACCGCTCGATGGTCTCGCCGGACACCCCGCCGTCCACCTGGAGCCACAGTTCGAGCCCGTGCTTGTCGATCAGCGCCCGGGTCCGGCGGATCTTGGGCAGCATGATGTCCAGGAACGCCTGGCCGCCGAAGCCCGGCTCGATCGTCATGATCAGCAGCATGTCGAGTTCCGGCAGCAGGTCCTCGTACGGCTCGATCGGCGTCGCGGGCCTGAGCGCCATCGAGGCGCGGGCGCCCTTGGCGCGGATCTCCCGGGCGATACGCACCGGGGCGGCGGCGGCCTCGGCGTGGAAGGTCACCGACGACGCGCCGGCCTCCACATAGGCGGGCGCCCAGCGGTCCGGGTCCTCGATCATCAGATGGCAGTCGAGCGGCGTATCGGTCGCCTTGCTCAGCGACTCCACCACCGGCAGGCCCAGCGTCAGATTCGGCACGAAGTGGTTGTCCATGACGTCGACATGGAGCCAGTCCGCGCCCTCGACGGCTTTCGCCTCCTCGGCGAGGCGGGCGAAGTCCGCGGAAAGGATGCTGGGGCTGATCTGCACGGTCATGGGGCCCAGCAAACCAGATGTCCGGGCCCCACGAAAACCGGCCAGGGTGCCCCCCGCGGTTCGTCCGCTCCGCCTGCCGCGCGGCCGCGCCCGGCAGCGCAGTTCCCCGCGGCCCCGAGGGGCTTGCACTGGCGGTGGCGGTGCTGTCTCTCCCTCCGTCGCGGCTGGTCGCGCAGTTCCCCCGCACCCCTGGAGGGTGCCGCTTGCCGTCGTCAGTCGGCTGATCCGCCGTCTCCGCTGGGCGCGCGGTTCCCCGCGCTCCTTCAGGGCGGCGTCCTTCTCCCTCTGGGGGTCAGGGGGTGGTGCGGCGGAGGAGGGCCAGGTACATCGCGTCGGTGCCGTGGAGGTGGGGCCAGAGCTGGAGGTCGGGGCCGGGGCCCAGGGAGGGGACGTCCGGCATGAAGGGACGGGCGTCGATCCATTCGGCACCCGGCTCGCGGGCGAGGACGTCCTCGACGACCGCCCGCGTCTCGGCCGGGTGCGGCGAACAGGTGGCGTACCCCACGACCCCGCCGGCCCGCACCGCGCGCAGCGCCTCCGTCAGCAGCCCCCGCTGGAGCGGCGCGAAGCCCGGCACATCCGCCTCGCGGCGCCGCCAGCGCGCCTCGGGGCGGCGGCGCAGCGCGCCGAGACCGGTGCACGGCACATCGACCAGTACCCGGTCGAAGGACCCCGGCGCCCACGCCGGATGCGTGCCGTCGGCCACGACCACCTGGTAGGGGCCGGGGTTGCCGGCCAGGGAGCGGGCCACTAGACGCGCCCGGTGCGGCTGCTTCTCCGCGGCCACCAGCCGCGCCCCGCGCCCGGCCGCGAGGCCGGCCAGCAGCGCGGCCTTGCCGCCGGGCCCCGCGCAGCCGTCGAGCCACCACTCGTCGCGGCCCTCGACGGGGACCGCGGCCAGCGCGGCGGCCACCAGCTGGCTGCCCTCGTCCTGGACGCCGGCCCGGCCCTCGCGTACCGCCTCCACCGCGGCCGGGTCGCCGCCCTCGGCGAGGCGTACGGCGTAGGGCGACCAGCGGCCCGGTTCTGTCGCGCCGTCCGGCAGCGACGCGGCGACCTCCGCCGCGGTGGACCTGCCGGGACGGGCCACGAGGGTGACCTCGGGGCGTTCGTTGTCGGCGGTCAGCAGGTCCTCGATACCGGCCCGCCCGCCGCCGAGCGCGTCCCACAGCGCGGACACGATCCACCTCGGGTGCGAGTGGACGACCGCGAGGTGCTGCTCCGCGTCCTCGTCGTACGACGGCGCCACCTGGCCCAGCCAGCCGGCCAGGTCCTGCGCGGCCACCCGGCGCAGGACGGCGTTGACGAAGCGCGCCCGGCCCTCCCCCAGCACCACCCGTGCCAGGTCGACGGTCGCCGAGACCGCGGCGTGCGGCGGGATCCGGGTCGCGAGCAACTGGTGCGCCCCGAGAGCCAGGACGTCGAGCACCGGCGGGTCGACCTCGCGCAGCGGCCGGTCCACGCACGCGGCGAGCACCGCGTCGTACGTGCCCTGGTGCCGCAGCGTGCCGTAGACCAGTTCCGTCGCGAGCGCCGCGTCCCGCCGGTCGAACTCCCGGCCCTTGGCCGCCGCCTCCCGCTCCGCCGCCCGCAGCAGCCCGGGCAGTACGAGATTCGCGTACGCGTCCCGCTCGTCCACGGCCCGCAGCGCCTCGAACGCGAGCACCCGCACCGGGTCGCGCTGGGGGCGGCGGTAGGGGGTGCCCTGCGGGCGGCGCTTCTGGTCTTTCGCGTTCAACGTGCTCCGCATCCTCGTCCTCGAACCCCCGCCACCCTACGTCCTGGGCAATGTGTCCTAACGGCCCAGGACCGTTCCGGCCGGCAGGTGGGTGCCGCGGGACCAGTCGGCGGCGGGCATCCGCTTCTTGCCCTGCGGCTGGACGTCGCCAAGGAGCACCGCGTGGCTTCCGGTGCCGACGAGCACGGCGTTCTTGCCGACGGACAGCTCGCCGGGCGCCAGGTCGGTGCGCTCGGGCACCGGCGCGACAGGGCCGAGCTTGAGGCGTTCAGCGCCGATGAGGGTCCAGGCGCCGGGGGCCGGGGTGCAGCCCCTGATCAGCCGGTCGACCCTCAGCGCGGGCGCGTTCCAGTCGACGGCCGCGTCCTCGACGGTGAGCTTGGGGGCGATGGTGACGCCCTCCGCGGGCTGCGGCCTGGCTGACAGCCGCCCGTCCGCGATCCCGTCCATCGTCGCCACGAGCAGCCCGGCGCCGCTCACCGCGAGCCGTCCGAGCAGGTCACCGCTGGTGTCGGCGGGCCTGATCTCCTCGGTGACGACCCCGTAGACCGGCCCCGAGTCGAGACCCTGCTCGATCAGGAAGGTCGAGGCGCCGGTGACCTCGTCGCCGGCCATCACCGCGTGCTGTACGGGGGCGGCACCGCGCCAGGCCGGCAGCAGCGAGAAGTGCAGATTGACCCACCCCCGCGCCGGTACATCGAGCGCCACTTTCGGCAGCAGCGCACCGTACGCGACAACCGGGCAGCAGTCGGGGGCGATCTCCCGCAGCCGGTCGAGGAAGTCCTCGTCGCGCGGCCTGGCCGGCTTGAGCACCTCGATCCCGGCGGCCACCGCCCGCTCGGCGACAGGGCTGGCGACGAGCTTGCGCCCGCGTCCTGCGGTCGCGTCGGGCCTGGTCACAACGGCGGCGACGTCATGCCGCCCGGAGGCGATCAGGGCGTCGAGCGCGGGTACGGCGACCTCGGGGGTGCCGGCGAAGACGAGCTTCATCGTGCGGGGTGTGCCTCTCGGATCGACGGTGTCACAGGGCGCGGCCGGACGTGCCGTGCGGCGAGACCCTGACCTGCGGCGCGGGCGCCCCGGCCCACTCGGCCTCGCGGATCGCCAGCATCGCAGCGGCCTGCTGCTCCGGGTCGAGCCGGTCGACGAAGATGATGCCGTCCAGATGGTCGGTCTCGTGCTGTATGCAGCGGGCCAGCCGCTGCGTCCCCTCGACCGTGACCGGTTCGCCGTACATGTTGAACCCCCGGGCGACCACGCCGAACGCCCGCCGGCAGTCGTACAGCAGCCCCGGCAGCGACAGGCAGCCCTCGGGGCCGTCCTGCTCCTCCACGCTCAACGTGAGGTCCGGGTTGATCAGATGACCCAGCTCGCCCTCCACGAAATACGTGAACACCCGCAGCGACACCCCCAGTTGCGGCGCGGCCAGCCCCGCGCCGGGGGCGGCCTGCATCGTCTCGGTCAAGTCCTTGACCAGGGTGCGCAATTCCGCGTCGAACGTCGTGACCGGCTGCGCCGTCATGCGCAGCACCGGGTCGCCGAACAGGCGGATGGGCTTGACGGTCACGAGTTTCCTCTCCTGCCGGACGGGGGACGGCTGCCAATTCTAGGGCGCCAGGGGGTGCGTACAGGGCCGCACGCCCCCGGAGCGTGACTCCAAGGGCCGGTGGCGCGTTGGTCAAGAGAGTTTGACCCCTGTCACCGTCGGTTGGAGAGGCCTGTTGATGCCCGACCACGCAACCCCTGACGCCCAGGCGCGGGCAAGTCTGCACCTGCTGGTGCGGGACATCGAAAGGGTCCGCCGGCAGGTGGATGCGCTACGGACCCTCACCGCGCAACTGGGCAATGTGTACCGGCCGCGGCGCAGCGGCCCCACGGCCGGCTTCGTGGTCTACGGCCGCGCGCCCGCTCCCACGGTCCGGCTCGCGCAGGAGCTGCGGGACAGCGTCGAGACGCTCGTGACCGCCGCCGTCGAATTCGACCGGTCGCTCGGCTTCTCCTGGGACGCGGTGGGCTCCGCGCTCGGCGTCACCAAGCAGGCGGTGCACCGCCGCTACGGAGGACGGCGGCCCGCCGTGCCACCGTCCTCCCCCGTGGAGGAGGAGTCGCTGCCCACGGTGCCTGCGGCGGCCGTCCTGCCCAGCCCACGCAACGGCTGAGCTGCCGCTCGCGCCCCCAACCCGTATCGCTGCACGTCCGTGCGGGGTGCTGCGCCGTCGGCGCTGCACGCCGGTGCGTGGTCTCCCGCGCCTGGCGGCGCGGGGTGTTTCCCACCCTCCCCCCCGGGTTTCGCCTGAAGGCACCTCCGCTCGCCCGTGCGGCATGGAACGGTCTCCCAGTGGGGGTGCTGGAGCATCGGCGACAGCGCGCCCGGGGGTGACGGTGTGCCCGGGCAGGTCAAAAGCGCCCTCGGGGGAAGGTGCGGCGGGCGGTGCTTTCGGACAGCCCCCCACCCCACCCG
>NZ_JAJSYW010000222.1:0-10059 GCF_036815005.1 Streptomyces sp. IBSBF 2435
GCCCCCGCCACCGGCCCCGGCGCGGACGACCCGGCGCACGGCGGCAGGAACGACCTGCCCACCGACGACGAACTGCGGCAGCGCCTCGACGCGTTGGACGACGACCCCACCGCCCGCGACCTGCGCCACCAGGCGTACGACGCTAACTCCCCCGAGGAGGCGCGGCGCGCCCTCGACGAGCGCGCCGCCCGGCAGGAGCAACTGGACCGCCAGCGCCAGGACGAGGCGGACCGGCTGCGCCAGGATCTCGACCGCGCCGAGGACCAGCACTCCAGGGATCTCCTGTCCGGGCGGCAGGACGCCGCCGACCGGTCCGCCCGGCGCGTCGCGGACCTCCGCGACCAGCTCGACCACGCGCTGCCGCACGATCAGCGGACCTCCGACCTGCGCCAGGAACTCGGCCAGGTACTGGGCGGGCAGCAGGACCCCGGACACCTCGGCCGGATCGGCACCGACCCGCAGGACGAGGCCGGCCACACGCCGTCGCCCGACACCGCGCCCACGGAGCAGCGGCCCCAGCCCGTGATGAACGAGCCCCTCGCCGTCTCCCACCGCGGGCCGGACACCTCCGGCACGTCCGGCACGGGCGCGGACCACGACACACGCCATGCCACGAACGGCGCCACCCCGCACACGACGCCGGACCGGCAGCCGCCGACGGCGAGCAGCAACCGGCCCACGACCGTCCACACGGCGCCCCACTCCGGCACGGACCAGCTGCCGCTTCAGGAGAGCGCCCGGCCGCCCGAGCAGCGAACCGGCCCGGAGACCGAGACCCGCACCGAGAGCGACCCGACCCGCAGTCCCGTCCCGGACACCGCAGGGCTGGACGAGCTGCGCCACGTTCCGGGCACGGAGAGCGGCCTTTCGACCGCGCGTCCGCCGGCGCGGCTGAACCACGCACCGCGCTTCGTCGTGCGCTCGTCCTTCGACCAGCGCCGCGTCGACGTCGGCGGGCAGACGTACACCGACCTCACGGTCAGGGTCGCGCTGCATCCCGGCGCCACGGACCCGCAGAGCCTGGCGGACACCCGCAGCCGTGTGGAGGAGGGCGTCGAGACGTATCTCAACCGCCCCGGTTACCGGCTGCCCAACGGCGACCTGCTGCACGTCACGGTCGAGCACGTGGCCCCGGGCGAACAGGCCCATATGAACGTCCACGTGACGAACGGCGACACCGGCGGGCACACCGACCAGCGGACGTGGACCACGGGAGCGCCCCCGATCACGTACGCCCACGAGATCGGGCATCAGATCGGTTTGCGGGACGAGTACGGGGACGCCGGCGACCCGGACACCTCCGGTGTCACCGGCGGCTTGATGGGGAACTACCACCTGCCGTCCGAACACGGGCTGCCGCAGGGCGGGTTGGGCGGGCGCCACCTCTCGCTACTGGGCGCGCTCACCGGCGGGAACGCCACCGACGCCCCGCACCCGGGTGCGGGCACCGCCACCGGACCGCACCCCGACGTGCGGAACGATCCCGCATGGCAGGAAGCCCGCTCCCAGGTGCCGCCGGTCACCCGCAACCACGTCCACGTGGACCCGGTCACCGACCCCTTCGCCGAGCCCGCCACCACTACGCCGGTCACCGCGAACGATCACGCGGACACCGCGGATCATCACGTTGTCACGACCGACGATCACCCGGTCACGACGGACGATCACGTGGACACGACGGACGCCCGTACCGACGCCGGTGACGATCACGCCGACACGGTGACCGACGACGTCGGCACAAGCACCGACCCCGAACCCGGCCTCGGCCTCGGCACCGAGACCGATCCGATTCAGCGGCCCGTGCCCGACACCACCGGGCGGCCGGACGGTGATCCGGCTCCGCAGCTCACCGACGGATGGCACGACTCCTCGCTCGCGGGCAAGCGGATCGTCGAGGCGCCGGGACCGGAGGCCGTACGGCGGCAGGTCGAGGCGCTGCTCGGTGGGCACGCGAACGACCCCCAGGTGGTTCAGCGGCTCAACGGCCAGTTCGACCCCGCCAACTTCCGCAAGCACTACCCGCAGATGATCAACGGCGGTTGGCGATTCCCTGTCCACGTCGACGGCCACCCGTACGAGGTGCGGGTGGGGGCGGACACGACACCCTGGCAGTTGGACCCGACCCGCGACGCGGGCAAGGACAACGACGGCGACGGGCTGAACGTGAAGTCCGGTGGCGGCTACGCACCGCCCAAGGTGAAGACGGAGCTGTCGACGTCGCAGTCGGGGCTCGACTACAACCCGTCGGTGATGCGGCCGGTCAACCCCAACCTGACGGTACTGGTGAGCGGTTCGGCCAAGGTCGGCGGCGCGGGCCACGGCACGGAGACGACGAGCACGACGTCGGCGAAGGCGGCCGACGAGGTCAAACTGACGGGCAAGACCGACAGTTACACGTCCCGGGCCACGTTCAACATCCAGGTCGTGGACCACCACGGCGATCCCCTCACCGGAGGCGGTCGCGAGGCCGCGCCGCCGCAGCCCGCCCAGCCGATCGGCGGGCAGCTCAGGGCGGACGTGCCGCGTTCCGGCCCCCGTTCCGCCACGCAGCCGCACACCTGGCAGGGCTGGAACCCGCCGTCCCGGACGGTCGGCGACCAGACCGCGCCCGTCCCGGCACCCCACACGGCCACCGCCACAGTTCCCGCCACGGGAACGGCCCAGGTGCCCACGCCCGCCGCCGGGCACCCGCTGACGATCACCGGACTTGACGGCGTCCGCGACGCCGTCTTCGACGCACTGCCGCGGGACGCGCAACCGGGCGGCACGGCCCACCAGGACATCGCGGACTTCCTCGATCCCGACAACGTGATCGCCCAGTTCGAGCAGGTGTCGGGTTCCGGCCTGATCTCCGGGCCGCTGACGTTGTCCGACGGCGGCACCGGCTTCCTGCGCCTGACGGCGGAACCGGAGACCTCCACCGTGCTCCACACGACGGACACCACGACCAGCACCGGCTTCACCAGCGGTGGCGAGCAGGCCCGCAACCACTCGCAGAGCAGCGGATGGGCGCTCGGCGCGGGCGGTGGCGCCTCGGGCGAGGTATGGCACAACCCGGCGACGGACGAGACGAAGTGGCTGACCGGGACGGGCAGTTACACCTACGGCCAGTCAACGGCCCATGGCTCCACGGGTACGCACGCGGTCGAGGGGGGAGTCTCCGTCGAGCACAAGGGGCGTGCCGACGTCGTGAGCACCCCGACCCGCTTCCGCGTGTGGCTGACCCGGCAGCAGCTCTCCCCGGGGACCGACGGCCTGCACACCACCAGCACACAGGAGATCACCGACCACACCCCGCCGGCGCCCGCGCCGGGCACGCACGTCGTGCAGATGCCCGGACACGCGCCCACAGGTGAGGTCGTCCGCGTCCTGCCCCGGCCGCAGGAGCCCGCCGGCCACGATCCCGCGACGCAGCCGCCGGCGGTCCGGCAGCCGCCGTCCGCGCAGCAGTTGGGCGGTCCCGCACTCGCCGAGCGGACCACCTTCACCGATTTTCCCGGCACTGAGCAGTTGGAGCGCCACATCGTGCAGACGCTGTGGCAGACCGCCCCCGGCGTCCTTCCGCCTCCCGACGTCGTCCACCCGCCGCAGGGAGCCGTCACGGGTGACCACCCGCCGGTCCGCGTCTCGCCCAAGGCGTTCACCAACCTGGCCGACCTGCGCCGCCAGATCGCGCCGTCCCAACTCGCCGGGGGCGGTCACCGGCTGCTGGACGGCACCTTCCGGATCAGCCTGGACAGCTCCCACCTGCCGCTGCTGAAGGCCAGCACCTACGACGTCCTGGTGAAGGCGGATCTTGGCCCCGGCACGTACGAGGACACGCGGACCGCCACGGCCAAGAACACGCTGACCCAGTCCGCCGGTGCGGACCGGTCGGTCAGCCAGGGCAGTTCGCACACCGTCGCGGGCAGCGGCAACCTGCGCAGCTCGCTGGACCACACGGACTACCAGCGCGGCTTCTTCAACGTGAACGCCGACGGCGGTTACGCGCCCACGCACGCGACGGCGGTCGGCGACACCACCGAGGTGAAGCGGACGCTGACCGTCTCGGGCGACCGCGACCGGTTCTCGTACCCGGTCTCCTTCGGCGTCCTGACGGTTCATCAGGACGCCGACCACCCCGTGGTGCGGGTGCCCACCCTCCCGACCGAGCTGCACCACCGGTCGGTGCGGCATGTCGGCACCGGCGGCGGCCGCGTCACCGTCGGGGTGGGCAGGACCGAGACGCCCACCGGTGTGCCGCAGCGTGTGACGCTGGACCGGCTGCCGGACCACCACCTCGTGGACCATGTCGGCGACCAGGACGCCTACGGCGACCACGCCCGCGAGGCCGTCGAGAGCGCCTTCACCACCCGCCACGACAACGGGCATTCACCGCTGCCGGTCCGCGTCCCCGCCCTCGACGACCTCATCAAGCCGCTCACCACGCAGTCCCAGCTGCGCGCGAGCGTCTCCGCGTCGCACGGCGGGTGGACCAACACGGCCGACCAGCACGTCGGTTCGGGCCGCAACCGCGACACCGCGGGGCTGTCGCAGCGTACCCAGCTGCACAACCTCACCTATCGCGAGACCCTCTCCGGCGACGGGAAGCTGGAGGTCGAGACCAAGACGGAGACGTCGGTGAAGGTGCAGGACAAGGCAGCCGTGACCGGAAAGGGCGGTGTCGGCGGCGACTTCGGCCGCTTCCCTGCCACGCCCGAGGACCCGCACGCCTCGACGTACCAGCTGCGCGGCGGTGTGCGGGGAAAGGGATCCTACGGCGGCAGCGGCGCCGACGCAGTCAAGCACGTCTTCACGACGAGCCGCACCACCGCCCAGGGCGGCCCCTGGCACGTCTACGAGGGCGACGCGCGCATCACCTTGCAGGGCAAGGTCACCAGTTCCACCGGCGACGTCACCTACGGCGATCCGGTCACCCATGACCACCGGGTGCGCGTTCTGCTCTCGGACGACGATGTCCGTGCGCTGACGCAGACCGCGCGCCCTGACACGGTTACCGCCGGCGGCGGTAACGGCAGCGGTGTTCGCACCGACGCCGACACCCGTACCGGCACCGGCACCCGTACCGGCACCGACCCCGGTACCACGATCACCGCTACCGGCACCGACTCGGGCACGACGACGGTCACCCCCGGTACCGACGCGACCGTGCAACCGCCGCGCCGCTCGCTGCCGTTGGAGAACGGGGTGAGCGGCGGCAGCCGGGTCGAAATCCCCTCGACCGATGAGATCCTGCGCGAGATCGACCGCCAGATCCGCGGCGGCTCGCTCCCCCCGGGCGACCTGGAAGCCGGGAACGGCCTGGGCGACGTGCCCTTGTCGGCGCTGCCGTTCGCGGACCTGGTCACGCCCGACCACCTCGGGGCCCACTACGACGACCTGGTGGGACCCGGCGTACTGGTCCACACCGTGGAGGACTACCACGGCGTCCGTACGGTGACGCAGGTCCACATCAAGGGCACCCCGACCGGGTGGCGCCACGACGGGCCGCGGACGGACGGCGGTTCGACCCGCAAGGTCACCGCCAGCGAGACCGTCACCGGTGACCGCGGCCGCAACTGGTCGGCCGGCGGGGACAGCAACATCCGTGCCTCCTACCGGGCCCCGACGGCCACGGACCACCTCAACAACGTCACGTACTCGGCCACGGCGGGCGCGGAGACGAAGGGCAACACGTCGCACTCCTCCAGCCAGACCACCACGGTCGACCACAAGACCACCGTGTCCGGCGGCCTGCACAAATTCAGCACCTCCATGCGCTTCGACGTCACCGTCACCCGGCGCAACGCGACCCAGCGCTTCGTCAACCTGCCGGCGCCCCGACCGGTCCTGCCGGACGGACGGGTCAGCGCCTGGGTGCCCGAGTCGATGACGACGACCGGTCCCGCCGCCGACACCGCGGGCGGCACGACGGCCCCGCACCAGTCGGGCGCGGGGCAGCAGGCGGCCGACCAGCACCTGCCGCAGCCGCGGCCGCAGCCGCGCGAGCAGGACGGCGGCATCGACATGCAGCCGGTCAACGGCACCCCCGAGCAACGCCGGCAGTGGCGTACCGACTTCGACTCCGGCCACGACCTGGTCGGTCTCGACCACCCTGAGCGGCTGATCGACGCGGCCCACAACGCGCTGACCGCACCGCGCCCGTGGGGCGACGGCGTCCTCGGCCGCACCGGTTCCGTCGCGTCCCAGGCGTGGAACGCGACGACCGGCGCGCTCGGCGGCGCCGCGTGGTCGATGACGCCCGACGCCGCCCGGCGCGTCGTCGAGTCCTTCGTCCACGACCCGCGGCTGGGTCCCGGCCACCAGCTCCGCACCGAGCAGACCACGCCGCTCCCGCAGCAGATCTCGACGCGGCAGGCGCTGTCCGGCCAGGCGCTGTCCACCGTCTTCCCGCAGTTGAAGGACCCGGCCACCGGCTACCGCACGGTGCCGCTCGGCCCGGACGGCCGGACCGGCCTGAAGGTCTCCATGGAGCCGACCGGCCAGGCCCAGGAGGTCGGGCGCCGCGACGACGCGAAGGACGAGGTCACCGTCTCGACCGAGGACGACCTCTCCACGTCCGCCGGGAGGGGCGTCTCCTACAACGTCGCCCCCGCCGACGTCGTCTTCCTTACCCGCAACCCTGGCTTCGCGGTGCCGGTGCCAGGCCTCAACTCGGTCCAGATCAGCCGCGATCAGTCACTGGCCGCCGACTCCGCCGTCACCCTCCCGCCCGGCACCCCCGGCCGCGGGCTGACCCCTCCGCCGGTCCCGCACGGCCTCACCGGCGACAAGCCCGGCCAGGGCACGACCGAGGGCGTCCAGCGCCTCTTCCGCCAGCCTGTCCGCATCACCCTCCAGAAGTACGACGCGAACGGCGTCTACGGCGGTCCCGTCACCACCACCCACCACGCCTACTACTGGTCCACCGCTCCGCGGCAGCCGGTCGTGCCCGACACCACCGCGACGACGGTGACCGGCACCCCCGTTGCCCCGGGTACGGGACCGGACACGCCGGATACGACAGCGGACCAGGCCCACGTGGCGCCGCCCACGGCTCCGGCCGTCCCGACGATCCGGGTCACCGCACCGGACACTCCCGTCGTGACCGACCAGGCGCACCCCGTTCACCCCGTCACGGCCGGGTCCCCGTCCACGGATGTGCTGTCGCATCCGTCCGAGGACCTGCCGTCCGCGCCCGCGCCCGTACCCTCCGGCCCGTCCGCCTGGGATCTGCCCTACGAGGGCAACGAGGGCGGCGCGCGGCAGCAGTTGACCGGGTCGCAGCGCGCGTGGGTCGATCACAGCGCTCAGGAGGCCGCCGCAGGGATCGCCGCGGTGGTGGCCGCGGGACGACCGGTGCCGGTGATCCGTGTCGAGGGCCACGCGGTGGTGAGCGTCGACGGCGTGCCGCACTTCGGCCGCTCGCTCCAGCTTGCCGACAGTCGCGCGCGGAACGTCGCCGCCGCGTACGGTGCGGCGCTGGCGTCCGCCCTGGACGACCTCCGTGCCTCGGGGCGGCCGGTGCCTCCCGCGGAGGAGGTCCGAGTCACCTACGGCCCCTTGGTGCCGTGGCCCCCGGTCGCCGGCGCGTACCCGCCCGGCGGCTCGGTGACGGTCGCCCTGGAGCCGCCCCGCACCGCGACGGTCTGACGGCGTACGCCACGCGGGATGTCGGCACTGCGGGTGGCGATCGAGCATCCGACCAGGCCATGCGCCGGCCAGGCGACCGGCATCCCGCCCCGGACCGCGGCCGGCGTCCGGGCGGCGGCTACAGCGCCCCGGCGTCGCGCGCGGTCCACACCGACGGGTAGATCGGACGCCAGCCCAGGTCCTCGCGCAGCGGGAGATTGTCGGTGACACCGCGCCACGGGTCGGGGTCCTGCCGGTCGGCGGCGTCCGCGGGCAGCGGCAGGCCCGCGAGCCGGTACAGGTCGAAGGCGGTGACCGGGGCGTCGTCGGCCGCGTGGAAGATCCGGCCTTCGACGCCGGGGGCGCGCAGCGCGCGGAAGAGGGCCTGGGCGACGTCCGCGTGGTGCACCATCGGCATCCGCTGGTGGGCGGCCCAACCGGCGGCGAAGCGTACGGCCTGGCCCAGGTGCGGGTCGCCCTCGCCGTAGACGAAGGCCAGCCGGACCGTCACCAGCGGCAGGCCGCGGGTGCTGCGCAATTCCTCCAGTGCGGCGTCGGCCTGCGCCTTGGAGGCCGGGTAGACGCCTCGGTCCTCGCCCGGGCGCGCTTCGTCCTGCTCCCGGGCGGGACGCCCGCGGCCTGCTCCGTAGACCAGATTGGTGCTGGTCTGCACGAAGCGGCTGACGCCCGCGGCCAGGGCCTGATGGCCGAGCGCCACCGCGGCGTCGCGGTTCACCGCCCAGGCCTCCGTGTCCGGCACATTGCGGAAAGCGGCGGCGACGTTGACGACCGCGCTCACGCCGTCGAGCGCCTTGGCCCGGTCGGCCGCCGCACGCAGGTCGCCGACGACCACGTCGGCGCCGAGCGCGGCGAAGCGCTCGCCGCGCGCCTCGTCCCGTACCAGCACCCGCACCGTCTCGCCCTCGGCAGCCCACTGCAGCAGCCGGGGGACGAAGCGCTTGCCGACCTGGCCGGTGGCCCCGGTCACCAGAATGGTGTTCATCGTCGTGGTCCTTCCTCTCGCTGGATCCGACTCCACTGTGGGCGCGGGCCCGCGGCGCCGGGAGAGACCCGGTCGTCCAAGGATCGGCGATCCCTGGACGAGCCGCCTCGCGAGAGGAACCCCTGCGGCACGTGCCCCGGCTCCCCGGCTTCCGCCGCCGCCCGCGTCACCGGGGGTCACGGACGCCGCGCCAGGAGGACGAACTCCCTTCCCGGGCGGTCGGGCGCGTCGCGAACGGCCTCCACCACGAATCCGTGCCCGTCCACCTCCCTCTCGACCTCGTCCCGCTCGCGGAAGCGCAGCGTCGAATCCGACGTCAGCACCTGTCCGTCCGCTGCGAAGCGGTAGGTCCAGCGGAAGGTCACCAGAGGCAGGCTCACCTCCAGCAGTCGTCCGCCATCCGCAGGTAGGCGTCGAGGTCGCCGCGGTCGGGGTCGAGCGGATCGCAGATCGCGGCGAGCCGCGGGTGCGCGAAGCAGTCGTCAGCCATGCGGCCGAACGTGCGCAGGGCCGGGCCCGGACGGCTACCGGGTTTGGCGACGGCCACCGGCGCGTACCCGCCTGCGCGTGATGCGCCGGTGCGGGAGGGGTGCCGGGCAGCCGCGGTGACCGCCCGAAGGCGACGTGGCAGGACTCGCGGAAGCCGCGAGTGCGGCACGATTACCGTGGGTGTGGACGCCGGTCCGGGCGCGGGTGTCGAGAACGCGGCGGCGGCTCCGTCCCAGGGACACGGCGGCCACGAGCGGTCGCGCGACAGTGGAGGACGGCGAGTCATGGACCCCGAGCAGATCGCACAGGAGCTGGCCGACGCCGGCGAGCTGCTGAGCCAGGCGTCAATGGCACGGCTGGCGTACAACGGCCCCGACGGGCTGCCACGCGTCATCCCGATCGGGATCTTCTGGACCGGCGAGGAGATCGTCATGTCCACCGCGGCCACGGCACCCAAGGTGAGGGCGCTGTCCGCCCGCCCCGAGGTCGCCCTGACCATCGACGCCGGCGACACCCCCGGCTCGGCGAAGACCCTGTCGGTGCGCGGCGTCGTGCACCTCACCATCGTCGACGGGGTGGTCCCGGAGTACCTGGCGGCAGCGCGGAAGAACTTCGACGCCGAGTACGCGGCCGAGTTCGAGCGGAACTGCCGGGCCATGTACGACCGGATGGCGCGTATCGCGGTCGAGCCGCGGTGGGCACGGTTCTACGACTTCGGTGCGGGGCGAGTGCCGCGGTTCCTCGCCGACCTCGCCAAGGGGTCGGGCTGACCGCGGCCCTTGCCGAAACCCTCGTCCGCGCAGCTCATGCGGCATGTCGGTGAGGGGGGATCGGCACGGGGAGGAGGGGGCGGGCTCCGGCGACGCCCTGATGCGGCCGGTGGCCCCGGGGGGGGGGGGGGGGGGGGGGGGGGGGGGGGGGGGGGGGGGGGGGGGGGGGGGGGGGGGGGGGGGGGG
>NZ_JAJSYW010000223.1:0-10042 GCF_036815005.1 Streptomyces sp. IBSBF 2435
GACGCGCCCTGGCAGCGTCCGGCGGCGGCCCCGAAGGCCCCGCCCCCGCAGGAACCGCCCACCGCGGAGCCGCCGGCTGCCGGGCCCTCACCGGCTGAGCCGCCCGCCCTGCAGGAGCCGCCGACCGCCGAACCCCCGGCCGCCGGGCCTCCCGTCTCGGACGACCCGCCTGCCGCTGAGCCGCCGGCCCCGGAGGAACCCCCCGCTGCTGAGCCGCCCGCTCCGAAGGAACCGCCCGCAGAAGGAGGCGACCGCACGTGAACGACACGCTTGACGTCGTCCTGCGGCTGGTCGCCGTCCTCGTCGTCTTCCTGACCTTCCCGCTGCTGGTCGGGCAGGCCGAGCACAAGGTCATGGCGCACATGCAGGGCCGGCTGGGCCCGATGTACGCCGGCGGCTTCCACGGCTGGGCGCAGCTCGTCGCCGACGGGGTGAAGTTCGCCCAGAAGGAGGACATCGTCCCGGCCGACGCCGACCGCCGGGTCTTCCAGCTCGCGCCCGCGGTGGCCCTGCTGCCGTATCTGCTGGTGCTCATCGTGATCCCGGTCGGCCCCGACGGCTTCGTCGGGCAGACCGTGGACGCCGGGCTGATCCTCGTCCTGGCCGTGATGGGTGTCGGCGTGCTCGGCTCGCTCATGGCCGGCTGGGCGTCGGCCAACAAGTTCTCGCTGCTCGGCGGCCTGCGCACGGCCGCCCAGCTGATGGCGTACGAGCTGCCGATGCTGCTGACCGCCGCCTCCGTGGCGATGGCGGCCGGCACCCTGTCGCTGCCCGGCATCCTCGACGGCTACCACTGGTGGTGGACGCCCTGGCAACTGGTCGGCGGCCTCGTCTTCTTCACCGCCGGGCTCGCCGAGCTCCAGCGCCCGCCGTTCGACATGCCGGTCGCCGACTCCGAGATCATCTTCGGCGCGTACACCGAATACACCGGGCTGCGCTTCGCGCTGTTCCTGCTCGCCGAATACGCCGGCATCGTCGTGCTGTGCGCGCTGACCGCGGTGCTCTTCCTCGGCGGCTGGCACGGCCCGTGGTCGGGCAGCGCCGGGTGGGTGTGGACGCTGGTCAAGACCGCGCTGCTGGCCTTCGTCGTGATCTGGCTGCGGGTCAGCTATCCGCGGCTGCGCGAGGACCAGTTGCAGAAGCTCGCCTGGACCGTGCTCATCCCGCTGTCCCTCGCCCAGATCGCCCTGACCGGCGTCGTCAAGGTGGTGATCTCCTAGCCATGCCCCCCATCCCCGGATCCGGTCTCGCCAAGGGCCTGGCCGTCACCCTGCGGACCATGACGAAGCGCACCGTCACCGCCCAGTACCCCGACACGCAGCCCGAACTCCCGCCGCGCAGCCGCGGGGTGATCGCCCTGTTCGAGGAGAACTGCACGGTGTGCATGCTGTGCGCGCGCGAATGCCCCGACTGGTGCATCTACATCGACTCCCACAAGGAGACCGCGCCGCCGGCCGCCCCCGGCGGGCGGGAGCGCAGCCGCAACGTCCTGGACCGTTTCGCCATCGACTTCTCCCTGTGCATGTACTGCGGTATCTGTATCGAGGTGTGCCCCTTCGACGCGCTGTTCTGGTCACCGGAGTTCGAGTACGCGGAGACGGACATCCTCGACCTCACCCACGAACGCGACAAACTGCGGGAGTGGATGTGGACGGTCCCCGCCCCGCCCGCGCTCGACCCCGCGGCGGAGGAGCCGAAGGAGATCGCCGCGGCCCGCAAGGCGGCGGAGAAGGCGGAGAAGGCCGCGGCTGCGGCTGCCGCCGAGGAGCAGAACGCCGCCGAACAGGCTGCCCCCGGGCAGGGCGACGGGCAGAGCGACGAGCAGGGGAAGGGTGACGCGTGAACGTCAGCGCCGCCGCCCACCATCCCGGCTTCCTCTCCCCGACCGGCGTCGAGATCACCTTCGTCCTGATCGGCCTCGCCACCCTCGGCGCGGCCCTGCTGACCGTCACCACCCGGCAGCTGGTGCACGCCGCCCTGTGGCTGGTCGTCGCGCTCGGCGGCCTGGCCGTCGAGTACCTGCTGCTCACCGCCGAATTCATCGCCTGGGTGCAGGTGCTGATCTACGTGGGTTCCGTCGTCGTCCTCCTGCTCTTCGGCCTGATGCTGACCAAGGCGCCCATCGGCCGCTCCCCGGACGCCGATTCGGAGAACCGGCTGGTCGCCCTCCTGATCGCGGTCGCCGCCGCTGCCGCCCTGGTGTGGGTGGTGGTGGACGCCTTCCGTACCACCTGGATCAATCTGCACGGCGTCGCGCAGGGCTCCTCCCGGGCCACCGGCGAAAGCCTCTTCCGGCACTGGGTGCTGCCCTTCGAGGCGCTGTCGGTGCTGCTGCTGGCCGCGCTGGTCGGCGCGATCGTGCTGTCCCGCCGCGACACCGGTGACCCCGCCGCCACCGCCGGCGCGCCCGCCGACGGCAAGGAGCGCAGCTGATGCACCTCGCCTATCCCGCCGTCCTCGCCGTCCTCCTCTTCTGCGTCGGCCTCTACGGTGTGCTCGCCCGCCGCAACGCGATCCTCGTCCTGATGTCCGTCGAGCTGATGCTCAACGCCGTCAACCTCAACCTGGTCGCCTTCGACGTCTGGCTGCGCGACTCCCTGCACGCCGGCCAGGCGCTCACCCTTTTCACCATCACCATCGCCGCCGCCGAGATCGGTCTCGGCCTGGCGATCGTGCTGCTGGTCTTCCGCAACCGCGGCAGCTCCGACATCGACCGGCTCACCGGCCTCGCGGAACCCGACGCACCCGACGTGACGCCCGCACCCGCGGCGGACGACGAGAAGGCAGAGGCCTCCGCGTGACCCTGATCGCCCTTGCCGCGCTCGTACCCCTCCTGCCCTTGCTGGGCGCGGCCGCCGGACTGCTGCTCGGCCGGCGCGCACCCGGCTTCGTCCGCCCGCTGGCCGTCATGCCCACCGCGGTCGCCTTCGTGCTCGCCGTGGTCACCGCCGCGCGGCAGGGCACCGGCGCGCCCACCGACGGCGCGCACCGGCTGACCGTCACCGGGTCCGTACCGATCGACCTGTCCCTGCACCTGGACGGCTTCTCGGTGCTGATCGCGGTCCTGGTCGGCCTGGTCGCGACCTGCGTGCAGCTCTACTCCGTCTCCTATCTGCGCGACGACCCGCGCTATCCGTCGTACGCCGCCCTGGTCTCGCTCTTCACCTCCGCGATGCTGCTGGTCGTCTACTCGGGCGACCTGGTGGTGCTGCTGGTCGGCTGGGAGGTCATGGGCATCTGCTCCTACTTCCTGGTCGGGCACTACTGGGAGACCGAGACCGCCCGCGCCGCCTCGATCAAGGCCTTCCTGGTCACCAAGCTCGGCGACGTCCCCTTCCTGATCGGGGTGTTCGCGCTCGCCACCGACGCGCACACCTTCCGTATCTCCGGCATCCTCGGCGCCGCCACACACGGGCAGCTGCACCACCCCACCGTGGTCGCGCTGCTGCTGCTCGCCGGGGTCGCGGGCAAGTCCGCGCAATTCCCGCTGCACACCTGGCTGCCCGACGCCATGGCAGGCCCCACCCCGGTGTCCGCGCTGATCCACGCGGCCACCATGGTCGCGGCCGGCATCTACCTGGTGGCCAGGCTGCTGCCGGTCTTCACCGCGTCGGCCGCCGCGCTGGCCGTGCTCGCCGCGATGGCCGCCGTGACGATGGTCGGCTCCGCGCTCGCCGCCCTCGCGCAGGACGACATCAAACGCGTGCTGGCGTACTCCACGATCGGCCAGCTCGGCTACATGGCCGGCGCCCTGGCCGTCGGCGACCGCGACGCCGCCGTCTTCCACCTCCTCTCGCACGGCGCCTTCAAGGCCCTGCTCTTCCTGGGCGCGGGCGTCGTCATCCACGCCGCCGGCACCAACTCGCTCACCGCGATGTCCCGGATGGGCTCGCTCGGCAAACGCGTCCCCGACGCCATGTGGACGATGGGCCTGGCGCTCGCCGCGCTCGCCGCCCTCCCTCCGCTGTCCGGCTTCTTCTCCAAGGAATCGGTGCTGCGGGCCGCCGAGCACGCCTCGTCCGGCGACACCGCGCACGTGCCGTCGGCGGTCGGCTGGACCGTGCTGGTCGCGGGACTCGCCGCGGCCGTGCTCACCGCCGGCTACGCGACCCGGCTCTTCCTGCTGGCCTTCGGCGGCAGCGGCCCCGGGGCCCCCGACCACGGCAGGCAGCCGATCGCGATGACCAGCGTGCTGTGGGTGCTGGCCGTCCCCACCCTCGCCTTCGGCGGCCTCACCTACCGCGAGCTGCCCGACTGGTTCGGCGGCGCCCCGCTCGGCCCGACCCTGCTCACCTCCGTCCTCGGTACCGGACTGGCCCTCGTGGGCGTCCTCATCACCTATGGCGCCTGGTCCGCGAGCACCGCGACCCGCAAGAACGTACCCGTCGGAGCCGTCGTCACCGCCGACCCCGACGCGGAGCCCGCGCTCGTCGAGGCCGAGGCGATCGCCACCCACCAGGCGATCTACGGCGACATCGCCGCTGCGGACGACCCCGGCGACCCGGGCCGGCTGCTGCTCGGTCCGCTGCACCCGCTCGCCGCCCACGGCTTCCGCCTCGACGCCGTCTACAGCGCGCTCTTCGTCCGCCCGGTGCTCGCCGCCGCGAACCTGGTCCGCTTCCTGGACCGCGAGGTCATCGAGACCTACGTCCGCGGCGCCGGCGGTACCCCGCGGCTGCTGGGCGCGGCCGTCCGCAAGGCCCAGACCGGAAACGTCCAGACCTACCTCAGCGCGCTGCTGGCCGGCGCCGTGGTGCTCGCCGTCCTCGTCGCCGTCGGAGGCTGAGAACCAGTGAACGACACCGCACTCCAGTACGTCCTCGCGGCGGTCGTGGTGCTGCCGCTGCTCGGCGCGGTCGGCGCCCTGCTCCCGCCGCCGCCCGGTCTGCGCGGCCGCAACCCCGACCAGGCCATACTGCGGCACGGTGTGACCGTCTCCGGCGCCGTCCTGATCCTCGCCGTGGTGCTCGCCGCCGGCTTCGACCACGACCACCCGGCGACGATGCAGGCGAGCACCGACCTCAACTGGATCCCCGCGCTGCGGATCCGCCTCCACCTGGGCATCGACGGCATCTCCCTCCCCCTTCTGGTGCTGACCGCGCTGCTGACCTTCCTGTGCGCGCTCTACTCCTACTTCCACCTGCCGGCCGGCGGCTCGGCCAAGGCCTTCGTCGCGCTGCTGCTCCTGCTGGAAGCGGGCACGCTGGCCACCTTCGCCGTGCTCGACCTGATGCTGTTCTTCCTGGCCTTCGAGATGGTCCTCATCCCGATGTACTTCCTGATCGCCCGCTGGGGCGGCGGCGACCGCGAGCGGTCGGCCCTGCGCTTCATCGTCTACACCCTCCTCGGCTCCGTGATCATGCTGCTCGGCCTGCTACTCATCGGTGTGAAAGCGGGCACATTCGACATGGTGGCACTCGCCACTGACAACGGGTCACACCTCAGTCACTCCACGCAGCTGACCGCCGTCCTGGCCATCGGGATCGGCCTGGCGATCAAGGCCCCGATGTGGCCGCTGCACAGCTGGCTCCCCGACGCCCACACGGCCGCCCCCACCGTCGGTTCCGTCCTGCTGGCCGGGGTGCTGCTGAAGATGGGCACCTACGGGCTGGTGCGGATCGTGCTGCCCGACACGCCCGGCGGGATGCAGACCTTCGCCCCCTACCTGGCCGCCTTCGCCGTCGTCGGGATCGTCTACGGCTCGCTGGCCTGCCTCGCGCTGGCCCGGCAGGGCAACGGCGGCGACCTCAAGCGGCTCATCGCCTACTCCTCCGTCGGCCACATGGGCTTCGTGCTGCTCGGCATCGCCTCGATGAACCCCACCGGCGTCAACGGCGCGCTCTTCGCGAACATCGCCCACGGCCTGATCACCGGCCTGCTCTTCTTCCTGGTCGGCGCGGTCAAGGACCGTTACGGCACCAGCGACCTCGACCAGCTCGCCGGCGGCACCGGCGCTGCCCTCTACGGCCGCGCCCCCCGGCTGGGCGGGCTGCTCGCCTTCGCCGCGGTCGCCTCGCTCGGCCTGCCGGGCCTCGCCGGGTTCTGGGGCGAGATGCTCGCGATGTTCGGCGCCTTCGAACCGGGCCCGGGCCTCAGCCGTCCCGCCTACCTCACCTTCACCGCCGTCGCCGCCTTCGGCACCCTGCTGACCGCCGGCTATCTGCTGACCGTGGTCCGCCGGGTCTGCATGGGAGACCGGGACACCGCGGAGCTGCGGCCCGCGCTCGCCGACGTCAAGGCGTACGAATTCGCCGCCTGGACGCCGCTGGCCGCGCTCACCGTCCTGGCGGGCCTGTGGCCCGCCGCCCTGCTCGGGCTCACCGACCCGGCCGTACGCTCCCTGCTCGGAGGCCATTGAGATGCCGTCCCTCGTGCAGTCCGTCGACTGGACGGCGCTCACCCCGGTGGTCATCCCGGCCGCGCTCGCCGTGGCCGTCCTGGTCGCCGACCTCTTCCTGCCGCAGGACCGCAAACCGCTGCTGGGCTGGGTCACCGCCGCCGGCCTCCTCGCCGCCGCGCTCACCCTGATCCCGCTGCGGGACGGCCACCGCAGCACCTTCTGCCAGCCCGGGGCCGGCACCGGCGGCTGCTCCTACGCGGCCGACCACTTCACCCTGGTCGTCCAGGCCCTGGTGCTGGGCGGTGCGCTGCTGACCGCGCTGCTGTCGATCGGCACCCTGGAGCGGATGCCCGCTGGCGAATACTGGTTCCTGCTGCTGTCCTCGGCAGCCGGCGCCGCCCTGCTGCCGGCCTCCCGCGACCTGGCCACGCTGATCGTCGCCCTCGAAGTGACGACGCTGCCCGCCTTCGCCCTGGTCGGCCTGCGCCGCGACGACCGGCTCTCCAGCGAGGCCGCCCTCAAGTTCTTCCTGACCTCGGTCACCGCCACCGCCGTCTCGCTGCTCGGCATCAGCTTCGTCTACGCGGCCACCGGCACCCTGCACCTGGCCGCGGTCGCCGACGGCCTCACCCATACCCCCGACCAGCTGCACACCCTGGCCAGGGCGGGCGTCGCCCTCACCCTGGTCGGCTTCGCGTTCAAGCTCGCCGTGGCCCCCTTCCACTTCTGGGTGCCCGACACCTATGCGGGCGCGCCGCTGCCGGTCGCCGCGTATCTGTCGGTGGTCGGCAAGGCGGTGGGCTTCTCCGGACTGATCCTGGTCACGGTCGTCGCCTTCCGGCCGTACACCAGCGTGTGGGGTCCGGCGATCGGGGTATTGGCCGCGCTCACCATGACCGTGGGCAATGTCGGCGCCCTGCGACAGCGTCCCGGTGCGCCGCGTGGCGCGGTAAGGCTGCTGGCCTGGTCCTCGGTCGGGCAGGCGGGCTATCTGCTGGTCCCGCTCGCCGCGGCAGCGTCCGCCGACAGCCCGGCCCACGAGATCGGCACCACCGTCGCCTACGCGCTGATGTACGGCGTGGTCAATCTCGGCGCCTTCGCGGTCGTCGCCCTGGTGGAGCGCACCGCGCCGCACAGCCGCCTCACCGATTACCGCGGCCTTTACGCGTCCCGCCCCGCCGCCGCCCTTGCGCTGGCCTTCTTCCTGCTGTGCCTGGCGGGGCTGCCGCCCGGTGTGATCGGCCTGTTCGCCAAGGTCGCCGTCTTCTCCTCCGCGGTCGGCGCCCAGCACGGCTGGCTCGCGGTGATCATGGCCGTGAACGTCGTCATCGCCCTCGTCTACTACCTGCGCTGGACGGCGCTGCTCTTCACCGCGGCGGACGGGCGCACGGCCGGGGAGCGTACCGGCGTACGTACGCCCGACGCGCCCGCCGTCGCCCTTGCCGAGGCGCGGACCCCGGCCGGGCTCACGCTGGCCGTCGCACTGGCCTCGCTGGCCGGCGTCGTCCTGTCCGGGGCCCCTCAGCTGGTCCTGCGGTACGCCCAGGGCACGCTGCTCTGACCTCGGCGACCCCGGCGGTACGCCCGGCGCGCGACGCTCAGAGCCGCATGCTCCGCGTCCCGGTCCGGTAGCTGTCCGTGCGCACGGAGGCGCGCGAGGGAACTGGGGCCGCCCCGGTGGCGTTGAGCACAGCAGGAGGTTTTCCTTAGGGGGAGCGATCCCCGGACGCACCGCACACTCTGGAGGGCGCACGTGCACCGCCGGCACAACGGGTTGAAGACCGCCGTACTCCTCGGTGTTCTGTCCGCACTCATCCTGGTCATCGGCAGCTTCTTCGGCCGGACCGGGCTCATCGTGGCGCTCGTCATCGCCCTTGGCACGAATGCCTACGCGTACTGGAACAGCGACAAGCTGGCGCTACGCGCGATGCGCGCCCGTCCGGTCAGCGAGTTCGAAGCACCCGCGCTCTACCGGACCGTGCGCGAGCTGTCGACGGCGGCCCGGCAGCCCATGCCGCGGCTGTACATCTCGCCGACCGAGGCCCCCAACGCCTTCGCGACCGGCCGGAACCCGCGCAATGCCGCGGTGTGCTGCACCGAGGGCATCATGAACATCCTCGACGAGCGCGAGCTGCGCGGAGTCATCGGCCACGAGCTGAGCCACGTCTACAACCGCGACATCCTCATCTCCTCGGTGGCGGGCGCCCTCGCCTCCGTGGTGATGTTCCTGGTCAATTTCGCCTGGCTGATCCCGATCGGCCGCTCGGACGACGACGAAGGACCCGGCATCCTCGGCATGCTGCTGATGATGATCCTCGGCCCGCTCGCCGCGTCCCTGATCCAGCTCGCCGTCTCCCGCTCCCGGGAGTACGAGGCCGACGCCTCCGGCGCCCGCCTCACCGGCGACCCCCTGGCGCTGGCCTCCGCCCTGCGCAAGCTCGACGTGGGCACCAAGCAGCTTCCGCTGCCGCCCGAGCCGCGCCTGGAGACCGCCAGCCATATGATGATCGCAAACCCTTTCCGCCCGGGCGACGCGTCCAAGCTGTTCTCGACCCATCCCCCGATGGCTGAGCGCATCTCCCGCCTCGAACAGATGGCAGGCCGTCCCTCATGAAGACGATTCTGAACATCATCTGGCTGGTGCTGTGCGGCTTGTGGATGTGCCTCGGCTATTTCCTGGCCGGAGTCATCCTGTGCATCACCATCATCGGCATCCCCTTCGGCATAGCGGCGTTCCGTATCGGCGTGTACGCGCTCTGGCCGTTCGGCTACACGACGGTGGAGCGCCGGGACGCCGGCACGGGCTCGCTGGTCGGCAATGTGCTGTGGGTGGTCCTGGCCGGCTGGTGGCTGGCCCTCGGGCACATCGTCACCGGCATCGCGCTGGCGATCACGATCATCGGCATTCCGCTGGCGATCCCGAACTTCAAGCTCATCCCGCTGTCGCTGATGCCGCTCGGCCGGGAGATCGTGCCCAGCGACCAGCCCTTCGTGACCCGCTGAGCCGCCCCGGCATCTTCGGGGTCCCGGGGAGCCGCCGGTCCGCGTCCGGCGGCCTTGGGGCCGGCCCAGCCGCGTCCGGCGGCTCCCCGGGGCGGTGCGGGCCATCCGCCCGCCCCCGGGGTCACACCGGCCCCGCGATGCTGGTCGGATCGGTCCGACCCCTGGTCAGACGGCTGTGCCCTGCTAGTCTCGGCGGCGGAGGTGCACGGTTGTGGACGGTGACGCGCTCAGCACGAAGGCCGCGGGCGCGGAATTGCCCCCCGCGCTCGCCGGCTATGCCGCGTATCTGCTGCGCCGCGCCCATGTCCTCGCCACCCGCCTTGCGCCGGACTTCGGCCCGACCTCCGACGGCGCCGGCAGCGCCCGCGACTTCCAGGTGCTCGACGCGATAGGCGAGCCCGGCGCCGCGTATTCGCAGCAGGACCTCGGCGACCGGCTCGGCATCAACCGCACCACCATGGTCAAGCTGATCGACCGCTTCGAGGCCGCGGGACAGGTCAGCAGGGCGCGTAATCCCGACGACCGGCGCTCGTACGTACTGGCGCTCACCGAGCGGGGCAGGGCCGCCGTCAGGGCGACGGACCCGGCCATGTCCGACGCCGACGACAAGCTCACCGCGGGCCTGACCTCCGTGGAGCGCCACCGCCTCGACGCCCTGCTGGCCGCGCTGCTGTCCCGCCCCGCGCCCGGCCCCGCAGC
>NZ_JAJSYW010000224.1:0-10024 GCF_036815005.1 Streptomyces sp. IBSBF 2435
CGTGCGCAGCAGCAGCGTGACGCCCGGGCCCAGTTCCTCGGCGAGCCGCGGCAGGGCGGCGTTCGGGGAGGGGGACGACCGGCGGCAGGCCGCCCTCCTCGCGGAGGAAGACCCGGCGGACCACCCGTTCCGCCGCGTGCCCGTCGTCGTAGGGGCAGAAGCGGGCCCGGAAGGCCGCGCGCAACTGCGCCGAGCGCGTGCCCGACCAGGAACCGGTCGCGAGGATGTCGGTCAGCTCCTCCTGGCTGGCCGCGACGAGTCCGGGCGGCTCGGCGGTGACGTCGAAGTACGCGCCGCGCGTCGTGCGGTAGGTCTCCCAGTCCGCGGTGTGCAGCACGATCGGCCGGTCCAGGCCCGCGTAGTCGAACATCAGCGACGAGTAGTCGGTGATGAGCCCGTCGGAGGCCAGGCACAGCTCCTCCGCCGAGGGGTGCCCCGAGACGTCGATGATCCGCGGGTGGGCGGCGGCGGCCGGGTCCCCGGGCGGGTAGGAGTAGTGCGTGCGCAGCAGCAGCGTGACGCCCGGGCCCAGTTCCTCGGCGAGCCGCGGCAGGTCGAGCGCCGGCCGGTACCCGCGCTGGTGGTCGCGGTGGGTGGGGGCGTACAGCAGCGCCGTCGAGGTGCGGGGGATGCCGAGGCCGTCGCGCAGCGCGAGCACGTCGTCCGGGGTGGCCCGGTGGAAGACGTCGGTGCGCGGCTGGCCGTATTCGAGGCAGGTGAAGGCGGCGGGGTAGGCGCGTTCCCAGACCAGGCTGGAGTGCCGGCTGGCCGAGACGCTGTAGTCCCAGCGGTCGACGTGGCGCAGCAGCCGTTCGAAGTCCACGCCGTTCGCGGCGGCCGGGTGCTGGATCAGGTCGACGCCCATGTGCTTGAGCGGGGTGCCGTGGTGGGTCTGCACATTGATCTGGCCGGGCCGTTTGGCGTAGCGGTGGTGGAAGTTGACGTTGCTGACCAGGTAGGACGCGCGGGCCATGGCCTTCCAGTAGCCGGCCGAGCCGGGTTCGAGCCTGAGCACCCCGGGCGGCAGGGTGTGCGCGTGCTCCGCGGTGGTCACCCAGGCGGTCCGCATGTGCGGGGCGAGGTCGCGCACCGCGGCCTCGACGGCGGCCGGGTTGCAGGCGTAGCCGCGGTCCCAGTAGGCGGAGAAGACCGCGAGGTCGGGGTCGAGCGGCCGGCGCCGCTGCGTCAGGTAGTACGCGTGCAGCGCCGCCGTCCGCAGTCGTCCGCCCGCGGCCCTGACCCGGCGGACCAGCCGCAGCCGCAGCCGGTGGGCGCCGCCGAGGGCCTGGAAGGTGCGCCGGGCGCCGAGCGCGATCAGCAGATAGCGCACGCCGCTGCGCCGGTTCAGCGCGAAACGGAAGCCGGCCGGCCGCAGTCTGCGGTACTGCGCGCGGCAGCGCCGGAAGTATTCCGGGCGGGACGACCTGGGCAGCCGGTCGGGCAGGTTGAAGACCGTGGTCAGGTGGTCGAGCATCCGGCGGAAGAGCACCGCGCGCCAGCGCTCCAGCTCGGGGCGGCTGTCGAGGAAGGCGAACAGCAGGTCGTACTGCTTGAAGATCTCGAAGTGCCGGCGGCTGGTGGTGTGCAGGATGCCCCGCTTGCGGCGCTGCCGGTAGTGCACGCACACCTGGTCGAGCAGCGCGATCGTCTCCGCGGTCATCAGCACCGGGTACGTCCACGGCGTGTCCTCGTAGTAGCCGACCGGGAAGGTCACCCCGATCCGGTTGAGGAAGTCGCGGCGGTAGGCCTTGTTCCAGGCGACCATGATCAGCCGCAGCAGGCCGGGCCGTTCGTCGAGCGAGAAGACCTGCGGGTCGGTCCTGGCCAGCAGCGCGCTGAATCTGTTGCGCTCCGCCTCGCCGTTCCAGTAGGTGCGGTCGTAGTCGAAGATCAGCAGGTCCGGGCGGCCGGTCCGGTCGATCCGGTCGGCGATGGCCCGCAGCGCGCCGGGGGCGTAGGTGTCGTCGCTGTCGAGGAAGAGCACGTAGTCGCCGGTGGCCCGGGCCAGCCCGGCGTTGCGGGCCCGGCCCAGGCCGACGTTCTCGGCCAGGTGCAGGACGCTCACCCGGCGGTCGCGGGCCGCGTAGGCGTCGGCGATCTCCCCGCTGCCGTCCGGCGAGCAGTCGTCCACCACGATCAGCTCGACGTCGTCGAAGGACTGGTCGAGCACGGAGTCCAGGCAGGCGTGCAGATACGCCTGCACGTGGTAAACGGGCACGATGACGCTGAAGCGGGGCACAGCAGCACATCCAGGTTCGACGCGGGGACACAGGACACTACGACCACTACGACCACATACGCGGTGAATGCGGTATGTGACGCTGTATATCCTGCGAACGCGCCGCTGCCCCGCTGGTTACGCCTGATGGCGCAGTGCGCGGCGCAGCCTGACGAAGCCTTTGGACACGAACGGCGGCAGCACGTTGAGCACCAGCCGCCGCAGCGGGGAGCGCCGCCGGGGCGCGGGCGCCGGCGGCTCGGCCGGGGCGGGCGCCGGCTCGGGTACGGGCTCGGGCAGCACCTCGGCCGGCGGCTCCTCGCGGTGGTGCCGGGACGCCGGGTGGGGCGGCGGCACCGCCTTGGCGCCCTTGACCCGGATCAGCGGGGCGCCCGCCACCGCCTCCACGCCGTGCCACAGGTCGTCGCGCCCGGCCAGGAATTCCAGCAGCTGCTCGCGCAACGGCGCCGGATCGCCCCAGGTGCCGTAGAGCTTGGTGCCGGTCACGCATACGGGGCTGAGCCCGCCGGTCGCGACCGCCTCCCACACCGCGGCGGCCACCCCGGGGCAGTGCTCGGAGCGGTAGTCGTCCAGCGCGACGATGCCGTGCGGGTGCAGCAGCGTCCTGGTGTCCTCGATGTCGCCGCGTACGTGCTCGTAGAGGTGCGAACCGTCGATGTGCGCGAAGCGGCAGCTGGCGGCCTGCACCCGGTCCCGTACGAGCGAGGACAGGCCCTGGATCACCTGCGGCAGCCCGTCGTGGAAGGACAGGTAATTGGCCTCGAACGAGCGACGGGTGAGCGTCGGGTAGGAGTACCGCATCTCCGCGGAATTCGCGTCGTCCTGCGCCGGGGAATCGAACAGGTCGCAGACGGTGAAGGTCTCCGCCTCCCGCAGGTAGCTGCCCATGAAGATCGCGCTCTTGCCCATGTAGGCGCCGATCTCCAGCAGGTCGCCCGGCTCGGTCAGCTCCTGCTGGCGGCTCAGGAACCAGTCGAAGAGCACCTGGTCGACGGGGAAGAACCAGCCCTTCACCTCGGCGAGCGAGGCGGGCGCGGGAAGCTGCTCGCCGGCCGGATCGGCGGCGGTGGGGGTGAGTGTCATGGGGATCCGTTCGAACGGTGGGAGCCCCCGGTGCGGACGGCTCCCGGCTGCGGGGGGCGTCAGTGTAAACGTCCCCCGCAGCCGGATTTGTCCGTCGTGCCACCGTGTCGCCCCCCGCCGCGCGGGCGGGGACGGCGGCGCGGGCGGCGCGGCTACTTGACCGCGCCCGCCATCACTCCCGACACGAACTGCCGCTGGAAGGCGAAGAAGACCGCCAGCGGGATCACCATCGACACGAAGGCGCCCGGCGCCAGGATGTCGATGTTGTTGCCGAACTGCCGCACCTGCTGCTGGAGCGCCACCGTGATCGGCTGCGAGTCGCTGTTGGCGAAGATCAGCGCGACCAGCATGTCGTTCCACACCCACAGGAACTGGAAGATGCCCAGCGACGCGATGGCCGGGCCGCCCAGCGGCATCACCACCCGGGTGAACAGCCGCAGTTCGCCCGCGCCGTCCAGCCGGGCCGCCTCCAGCAGCTCCCGGGGGATCTCCGCGAAGAAGTTCCGCAGCAGGAAGATCGCGAACGGCAGCCCGAAGGCGGTGTGGAAGAGCACCACCCCGGAGATGTCACCGAAGATCCCGATGTCGCCGAACAGCTTCGCCACCGGGATCAGCGCCACCTGCACCGGCACCACCAGCATCGCGACCACGCCGATGAACCACCAGTCCCGGCCGGGGAAGTCCATCCACGCGAAGGCGTAACCGGCCAGTGAGCCGATCACCACCACCAGCAGGGTCGTCGGAATGGTGATCATCGCCGTGTTCACCAGTGAGTCGGTGATGGCGTGGTTGTCCAGCAGGGTGCGGTAGTTGGTCACCGTCAGCTGCGACGGCGAGGTGAAGACCTTCCACCAGCCGCTCGCCGATATGTCGGCGGGGGTCCGCAGGCTGGACAGCAGCAGGCCGAACGTCGGCAGCAGCCAGAACAGGCCCACCACCAGCAGGACGATCCGCACCACCCCGCCGCCGGCCACCGCCGCCAGCCGGGCGCCCAGGCTCGCCCTGGGCCGTGCCGCGGCCGGTCTCTCCGGCCGTTCCAGGGGCGCCGCGGTCCCCGCCGGACCCGGCCCCGCGCTCGCGTCCGCGCTCATCGCCGTCCCTCCCTGCGCAGCCGCCGGATGTTGAAGATCATGACCGGCAGCACCAGCAGCAGCAGGATCACACCGATCGCACTGCCGACGCCCTGGTCGTCACCGCCGCCGAACGACGACAGATACAGCTGGAGCGCCAGCACATTGGCGTTCTGCTGGGTGTTGCCCGGCGCGATGATGTACACGAGGTCGAAGATCTTGAGCACATTGATCATCAGCGTGACCGTGACCACCACCAGCACCGGGGCCAGCAGCGGCACGGTGATCCGGCGGAAGACCTGCCACTCGTTGGCGCCGTCCACCCGGGCCTGCTCCATCAGCTCCCTGGGCACCCCGGCCAGACCCGCCGCGATCAGCACCATCGCGAAACCGGCCCACATCCAGATGTAGGACACGATGATCGACGGTGTCACCAGGTCAGGGCCGAGCCAGTTGATGCCGTTGTACTTCCCGGAGAAGTTCGACGCGGGCAGCCGCAGCTGGGCGCCGACCGCACTGGCCGGCAGCTTGTACGTGCCGTCCTTGCCGGACTTCGCCGACGCGACGACCTTGCCGTCCTTGACCGCCTGCACCTTCACCCCGGACAGCGCCTTCTCACCGGGGTCGATCACCCCCGGCTTGCCGGTGCCGCCGGGCCGGAAGTCCAGCCATACGGTGCCGGTCACCGCGCCCGGCTGCGGGGCCGCGGGCCTCGCGTCCCGGGCGCCGGACGGCACCTTGTTCTGCGGGATGCCGATCAGCGGGAGGTCCGCCGGGGCGCCCGCGGTCGCGGCCGACTTCGAGGTGAAGGAACCGCCCGCGGACGGTGCCAGATCGCTGTTGGGCCGCGGCCTGGCGCCCGGGTAGGCGGAGTTGTCAGTGAAGGTGTCGTGCACCGCCACCACCACCGCGTTCGCCACGCCCTGCGAGGGGTCCTGTTCGTAGACCAGCCGGAAGATGATCCCGGCGGCCAGCATCGAGATCGCCATCGGCATGAAGACGACCAGCTTGAACACCGTGCCCCAGCGCACCCTTTCGGTGAGCACCGCGAACACCAGCCCGAGCGCGGTCGCCACGGCCGGCGCGACCAGCACCCAGATCACGTTGTTGCGCACCGCGGTCAGGATGCCGTGGTCGGTGAAGACCGTGCCGAAGTTCTTCAGCCCGACGAAGGCGCTGCCGTCCGCGTCGTACAGGCTCCGCTTGATGGTGTAGATGATCGGATACGCCACCAGCGCGCCCAGCAGCACCAGCGCGGGCAACAGGAACACCGCGGCCACCCACGGCCGGGTGCCCATCACACTGCGACGGGGGCCGGATCCCTTTCCGGGACCCGGCGGGGGCGGTACGGCGGCGGCGGAACCGCCGCCGCCCGCCCCCGCGGTGGCACCAGCCACCTGTGCCGGGGCCACGTGCCTCAGCTCCCGTACGCCTTGGCGGCGTCCGACTCCAGCTTGGCCTGCGCGCCCGCCACGTCGGACGGCTTGGCGAGGAAGTCCTGGAGGTCCTTCCACTCGCCTTCGCCCTTCGTCCCGCCGAAGGCCGCCGGCGCCTGGTCCGACATGTCGAACCGGAAGTCGTCGCCCGCGGCGATCAGGGACTTGGCGATGTTGCGCTGCACATCGTCCGGATACGCCGCCAGGTCCAGCGACTTGTTCGGCGAGAGGTAACCGCCGCCCTGCGCCCAGATCTTGGCCGCGTCTGTCGAGGCGATGAACGTCAGCAGCGCCTGGGCGCCGGGGCTGTCCTTGAGCGCGACACCCACGTCACCGCCGCTGACCACCGGCGCCTTGCCCGTACCGACCGCCGGGAAGGCGAACTCCTTGGCGTCAGTGCCGACCTTCGCCTTGGTGTTCGCCGAGATGAAGGCCGAGACGAAGTCCGCCTCGTAGACCATCGCGGCGGCCGGCGGATTGCCGGTGAAGGTCTGCGTCACCGACTTCGGGAAGTCGGTGGCCAGCGCGCCCTTGGCCCCGCCGGCGACGAGGTCCTTGTTGCCGAACAGCTGGCCCAGCGTGGTCAGTGCCGCCTTCACGGACGGGTCCGTCCACTTGATGGTGTGCGCGGCCAGCTGGTCGTACTTCTCCGGGCCCGCCTGCGACAGGTAGATGTTCTCGAACCAGTCGGTCAGGGTCCAGCCGTCCGCGCCGCCGATCGAGACCGGCGGGGTGCCCGACTCGAAGACCGTCTCGGCCGTCTTCAGGAAGTCGTCCCAGGTCTTGGGCTCGGTCGCGCCCGCGTTGCTGAAGGCCGAGGCGTTGTACCAGATCATCGATTTGTTCGAGACCTTGGCGTAGACGCCGTACTGCTTGCCCTTCCACGCACCGAGCTTCTGCCAGCCCGGGGAGAAGTTCTTGCCCAACTGGGCCTGTGCCTCAGGACCCAGCGGTTTCAGCCAGCCCTTGTCGGCGAACTGGTGCATCACGCCGTTCTGTGCAAGGAAGGCCACGTCCGGCGGAGCGCCGCCCTGGATCTTCGTGCCCAGGAAGGTCGACTGGCTGTCGCCGGTCGGCACGAAAGTGGTCTTCGCACCGGTGCGCTTGTCGAACTCGTTGAGCACCTTCTGGAAGTTCTCCTGCTCCGGCCCGGTCCATACCGCGGCCACTTCCAGCTTCTGGCCGTGCAGGTCGGGCAGTTGCAGGGCGGCGTTGCTGCTGCCGCCGGCCGACGCCGAGGTCGTGGGCGTGTCGCTCTTCTTGTCCCCGTCGTCGCTTCCTCCGCATCCCGCTGCGGTCAGCGCCAGCGCCGACGCGGAGACGACCGCGAGCGCTATGCGCGTAGTACGGCGTGTTTCGCTGCCGCTCGCGGCGATTTGCGTCTTACCCTTTAACCTGTGCATCTGGCATCCCCTCAGTCCCGTTGCGCCCTGTCCTACGCCCGGTGACTTGCCCCCGGCAAGGGCCAGCACCGATCCCCGGCCGCTATGTGACCATGCCGTGATCTTGGCTCAAACCTTCCGCCCCTCCCCCCGGGCATGTCCCTCGCCGGCGAGCCTGTCGCGCGGTTCCCCACGCCCCTGTTGACTCACCCTCCGCGGCGCAGGAGCCGAGCCCCGAAGGGGCCCGCGAGGCTGCGCGCGCAACCACCGCGGTGGTGAAGGTGACAGGCCACCGCAAGCGGCATTCACCTGGGGGCGTGGGGACGGCGCGCTCAGCCCTGACGGCGCGGCAGGCGACGGGTCACCGCAAGTGGCAGGCACCCAGGGGCGCGAGGAACGGCGCGAGAAGGTCCCACCGGGGGAAGGTCCCGGGCACTGGGAGGCGCCCACCCCCCCGGGGGGCCCCGGAAAACCCTCCGCGGGGATCAGCGAGCCGCCCGCTCCGCCTCAGCCGCCCGCTGCAACGCGCTGGCCAGCAACGCGAGATCCGTCGGCCCATTGCCCAGCTCCCGGACCTGGCGGCGGGCCGGCGGATCCCCCATCCGCTCCCACTCCAGCCCCACCACCGTCGGCCGCAGGGTGGCCGTACGCGGGATGCGCCCGCTGACCCGCCCGCCCTGAAAGGCCGTCACCGCCCCGCCGGGCCGCCGCACATAGCCGCGCCCCGGCACCGCCTCGTCCAGCCCGGCCGGATCCTCGACATGCACCAGCAGCGCGGCGGACTCCGTATCGGCCATCCGCAGCGCGACCCGCAGCGGCGCCCGCTCGTCCGCGTCCGTGCCCGCGGTCCGCTCGGGCCGCCCGGTGGCGGCGACGAGGTGGACGCCGAGCCGCTCACCGTCCCTGGCGACCGCCTCGATCGCGCGGACGACGCTGCCGGCCGCCGGCCGCCCAGGGCTGCCGAGCGCGGGCGCCACGAGCGCGTCGAAGTCGTCCACGAGCACGACCAGCCGCGGCAGCGCCGGCGCCTCCGCCGCCGCGGACTCCGCCGGGCGCCCGCCCTGGTGCGGCACGGTCGCGGCGACGAGCCGCTCGGTGTGCCACGCGGCGAAGGCCTGGCCGCCCAGGACAGCCTCACGCCGTTTCAGCTCCGCGCTGAGCGCCTGCGCGAACTCCCGCATCCGTACCGGGTCCGAGGCCACCAGATGCGCGCTGACGTGCGGCAGGTCGGCGCAGCCCGCCAGCCCCTCGCCCCGCTCTCGAAGTCCGGCGCCGTCCAGCAGGATCAGCGCGAGCCGGTCGGGCCGCTCGCCCGAGGCCAGCGCCGCGGCGAAGGACCGCAGCAGCTCCGTCTTGCCCGCGCCCGGCGCGCCGCCGACCATCAGGTGCGGCCCCTCGGCGACGAGGTCGACGGACACCCGGCCGCCCGTGCCGGACCCGGCGCCGAGCACGGCGACCGCCGACGGCACCGCCGCGGGCGCGGCCGCCCAGCGCGCGGCGATCTTCGCGGGGGTGGCCAGCGCGAGGTCCAGCTCGTCGAGCAGCCGTACGGACGTCGGCAGCGCGTGCCGCGACCCGGCGCCCGGCGCGTCCGCGTCGGCCTCCCGCAACGGCGCCAGCGCACGGGCGAAATGCTCGGCCCAGGCGGCGGACACCGCGTCCAGCACGATCTCGTCGTCGCCGCCGTCCTCGGCCGGCGGCTCGCCCGCGGGCTCGACCCGCAGCGTCGTCGCGACGTCGCCCGACAGCCGGGCGACGACCCCGTCGTCCACGGCGGGCCGCTCGCCCGGCTCGGTCAGGCACAGCACGTGGATGCCGACGGCCGGCCCCGCCGCCGCGATCCGCGCGACGGTCTCGCGCAGCGCGGCCGACCCGGGGTCGCCGTCGACCACCAGCAGCGAATACGGCCCGTGGTGACCGGAGTCCGCCGGACCCTCCTCGATCCTGCGGACCAGCTCGCCCGTACGCGCCTGCGCCTGGTCGCGGTCGAAGGCCAGCAGCAGCCGGCAGTCCTGGCCGCGGGCCGGGCGCAGATGCGGCAGCCAGTTCAGCCACGCCCACTCCTCGGCCCGCTGGTCGGCGGGCCTGGCGCGGTCCGCGCTCAGCAGGACGACCTCAAGGGCGCCGGGGGAGTGCAGGGCGCACAGCTGGGCCAGTACGGCCCGGGCGAGGCCGGCCAGCCGGGGCCGCGGCCCGGTCAGGGTCAGCGCCGAGGTGCCGGGCTCGCGCAGGTCCACGGTGAAGGGCACCCGCGCCGGCCGCCGCCCGCCGTGCTCCTGGGGCAGGTCGGTGGTGCCGAGCCGTACGGTCAGCGCGTCCGGGTGGCCGGGCGCGCGCTCCCACAGCCGCCTGCCCGGTCCCAGCGCCATGAGCAGTACGGCCGCTGGGTCGGGCCAGCGCTCCCGCAGGGCCGCCGCCTCAGCCCCGGTGTGCGCGTCCTCGCCGTCGCCGCGCCCGGCGCCGCCGAGCCGCCGCCGCGCCCAGGCTCCTATCGACCCGACGACCCCGTTGCGCCCGCCGGGACCGGCCCCCGGCCGCCGCGCCTGCCCGGTGTCCCGCCGCCCTGCCGCGCCGGGGTCGTCGCCTTGCGGCGCCCCGGGGCCGGGGCTGCCGGGGGCCTCGGGTCCGTCGCCGGGGTGCCCGGGCGGGAGGCCCCCCGCCGGTATCCGCTGCCCGCCAGGCGTGCCGTCCCCGGCGTCGTGCCTCACCGCCGCTCCGGTGTCCTCGGCGGGCGGGCGGACATCCGCGCCGGGCTGCTGCGGCCCTGCCGTCGCCGCCGCCCCTTCCCGCGGCGCCGGCACCGCCGCGGCGATG
>NZ_JAJSYW010000225.1:0-13839 GCF_036815005.1 Streptomyces sp. IBSBF 2435
CGCCCCCACCTCATCGCCCCACGACCCGCACCACCAGCTCAGCGGACCTGAGCCGAGGGACACCGGCTCTTCGACCCGCCCGACAGCTCGCAGCGCGGCGCCGGCGTCCGCGGCGACCCGCCGGACGGAAAGGTGCGCGGCGCCCGGGTCGTCGCTGAACCTCGCCGGCGCGCGGAGCACGGAGTCGGCGAGGTCTCCGCGGGTCACGACTGGTCCGCCGTCAGACCGTGCCGTTCTCCCACCACCAGGCGCGGCCCAGGTCGGCGCGGCTGTCGACGTGCTGGTGGTCCTCGGCGTAGGTCTCCAGGCCGGAGAAGCCGCAGGTTTCGGCCTTCTGGTAGACGGTCTTGTTGGCCACGCCCGGGACGTCGAGGTCGGCGGCGGTGCCGTAGAGGTGCATGCTGTCGCTCGCTCCGCCCACCGAGGCGTTGTGGGCGATGCTGCGGAACCCGGAGTTGACGGTGATCGGGACGTTGCCCAGCTTCTTGCGGAGTGCTTCGAGCTTGTACATCGCGCGGCGGGCGTTCTCCTTCGCCGCGGCGGCGCTGACCTTGCCGCCGTCGAAGGTGCCGCTGACGCGGTCGGTGAATTCGCTGAAGTCGAAGTGCGCGGTCGAACCGTCCGACTGCTGCAAGGCGTTGAGCTGCGTCTGCGTGGCGGGACCGACGACGCCGTCGGACGACAGGCCGTAGGCGGACTGGAAGAGGCGCACCGCGGTGGCCGTACCGGGGCCGAAGTCCCCGTCGAGGGCGACCCGCGTGTGGCCGGGGCTGCCGGTGGCCCAGCCGGCGACCCTGATCTGCAGTTCGGTGACGTCGGCGCCGGTCATCCCCTGCGAGAGGGTGCGCGACCAGGTGTACGCGTACGCCGAGCCGGACAGCAGGACCGGTCCCAGCGCGGCGCCGGCGCCTGCGGCGAGCGTGCCGCGCAGCAGGGTGCGACGGTCGAAGGGGGAGGGGAACGAAGCCATCGTTGTCCTTTCGGAGTACCGGTCGGGTCCGTATCGGCCGCGGATGTGGCGCCCCCAGCATGGCGTCGGTGCTGGAGGTGCTCAAGGGGCTGGAGGCACCAAGCCTCGCCCGTGCGGCCGGTGTGGCCCCGTATCTCCCGAGATGGCGGCTCCGTACGCCGAGGCGGGTCCCCCCGTACCGCCCAAGGCCGCGCCCCGTACCGTCCGAGGCGCCCGAACGCGGCGGCCGGCGCCGGAACGCCCTGTCGGACGCCCGGCGCCGGCCACCCGGCGGGCCGCGGACCTCAGCCCGGCGCGCCCGGTACGGCGACGGCCCCCCGGTGGATCTCCTCCGCGGGCCGGAGCGCGGTCACCGGGCCGACCGGGACGTCGCCGCGCAGGGTGATGCGGTGCATGACGCGGTGCTGGTCGCCGTAATCCCGGTTGGCGTAGTGGGCCGTGCTGCGGTTGTCCCACAGGGCGACGTCGCCGGGCTGCCACCGGTGCCGCACGGTGTGCTCGGGCTTGGTGAGGTGGGCGTACAGGATGTCCAGCACGCCCCGGCTCTCGTACTCCGACACACCGACGATGTGCGAGGTGAATCCGGGGTTGACGAACAGGCCCTTGCGCCCGCTCTCCGGGTGCACCCGCACCACGGGGTGCTCGACCGGCTTGAGCTCGGTGAAGACCTCGCCCTCCCACACATTGCCGCGGCCCTTGCGGCGCTGCGCCAGGTAGTAGCCGAACTCGCGGCTGCCGTCGTGCGCCGCGGTGAGGGTGTCGACCCACGCACGCAGCCCCGGCGACAGGGACTCGTAGGCGAGCTGGCTGTCGGCCCACGACGTGTCCCCGCCGCCCGGCGGCAGCGACACGGCCCGGAGGATGGAGATGGCCGGCGGACGCTGGACGAAGGTCACGTCCGTGTGCCAGACGTCGGCGAACCCGTTGTCCTGGCTGTCCACGGCGTAGACCTCGGGGGCCACGTCACCGGAATCGTGGATCGGGTGCCCGGTGGTGACATCGCCGAGGCGCCGCCCGAACTCGATCTGCGCGGCGTCGTCCAGGCGGCCCTGGCCGGGCACGAAGAGCACCTTGTGCTCCACCAGAGCCCGCCTGATCGCGACGACCTGCCCGTCGTCGAGGCTGCCCAGGTCGATGCCGTGTATCTCGGCGCCGAAGCGCGGACCGAGCCTGGTGATCGGCAGACCCGACGACGCCGGGCCTCCGGTGCCGGCGAGAGCGTCGGCGTCGGTGTCAGCGACGGGAACGGTTCCGGCGGACTGCGGGCTGATGATGCTCACCTGTGTCTCCTCCTCTGTCGGGGGTGCCGTGGGACTTTCGTGGGTGTCAGGCAGCGGCGGCCTTGACGGCGTGGGCGACCCGCGCGCGCAGTTCGGCGAAGTCCTCGGAACTGCGCAGCCCGTCGGCGTCGGCCTCGCCGCGCGGCAGGGTGATCGGCAGGTCCAGGGCGACGGTCCCCGGGCCCTTGGTCAGCACCACGATGCGCGACCCGAGGAAGACCGCCTCGTCCGCCGAGTGGGTGACGAAAACCGTGGTCCGCCCGGTCTGGGCGGTCACCTGGCGTACGTCCTCCTGGAGCCGTTCACGGGTCAGCGCGTCCAGCGCCGCGAAGGGCTCGTCGAGCAGGAAGAGCGGGTGATCGGCGGCCAGGGCGCGGGCGATGGCCACCCGCTGCTGCTGGCCGCCGGAGATCTCCCAGATACGCCGCTTCTCGGTGCCTTCGAGACCGACCCGCGCCAGCAGGTCCGCCCGCCGCTGCGGCCACTGGCCCCGGCCGACCCCCGCGTAGCGCAGTGCCAGGTCGATGTTGCCCTGCACCGTCCGCCAGGGGAAAAGGCGCGGCTGCTGGAAGACGACACCGGCCGCCTTGCCGGGCAGCGGAGCGGTGCCGGACACCCGCACCGAGCCGCGGGTGGGCTGCTCGAAGCCGGCGATCAGCCGCAGCAGGGTGCTCTTGCCGCAGCCCGAGGCGCCCACGAGCACCAGGAACTCGCCTGCGGGCACGGTCAGATCGACCGGACCCACCGCCGTGACCGTCTCGCTCCCCCGGCCGTACTGGTGGGTGACGTGGTCGAGCCGGATGGTCCCGGCGCGCGTGGTGTCGACCGGCGCGGGAGCCGCCCGGCCGGTGATCTCACTTGAGGACATCGGGCAGCCCCTTGAGATACAGCGCCTTGCTGACGACGTCCTGGGACGGCGCGGCATCGATCTGCTTCTGGTCGGCGAGGAATTGGCCGGTGCCGGTGAGATACGGCACGAGCTTGCCCGGGTGGCCCTCCGTGCCGAGCCAGTCGGCGGAGGTGACCTCCTCGGGAGTGAGGAACACGCCCTGCGCCAGCTGCTTCCTGGCGTCGTCGGCGCTGATGTTCAGCTCGGCCGCGACGGCCTTGACCGCGCCTTCCGGGTCGGACTTGAGCAGCCGCAGCGCCTGGGCCTGCGCCTTGCGCCACACGTCGATCGCGTGCGGGTCGTCGGCTATCAGCGCGTCGGACACCACGGCCAGGTCCAGGGTCGGCTTGCCTGCGGCGCCGATCTCCTTGCTGCTGACGAGCTGGGTGCCGGTCTTCCGCAGTTCGTCCAGCGTCGGCAGCCAGACGTAGGCGGCGTCGATGTCCCCCCGCTGCCAGGCGGCGAGGATCGCCTGCGGCTGGAGGTCGACGAGCTTGACGTCGGACGCCTTGAGGCCCGCCGCCTCCAGTGCCGCCAGCAGGCTGTAGTGCGAGGTGGAGGCGAAAGGCGTGGCAATGGTCTTGCCCTTGAGCCCGGCCACATCGGAGACGCCCGTGCTCTTGCGGGCCACCAGCGCCTCGTTCTCACCGGCCACGTCGAGGATGAAGGCGGCCTTGTACGGGATCGGCGAGCTTCCCGACACCCCGCGGGCGAACGGGCTGGAGCCGAGGGCGCCGATGTCGAGGGACTTGCCCAGGAAGGCCTGGTTCACGGTGGCGCCGGAGTCGAACTTGATCCAGCTGATCTTGTAGTCCGGCAGCGCCTTCTCCAGCAGCTTGTGGTTCTTCACGAGCAGGTCGCCGCTGGGGAAGGCGAAGTAGCCGATACGCAGCCGCTTGGAGCCGCCGGACTTGCCGTCACTGTCGGAGGAGCAGCCGGTGAGGGCGGCGGAGGCCGCGGCCAGCGCGCCGACGAGGAACAGGCGGCGGGTCGGTCCTTGCACGGCGGAGCCGACGGTGGGGCGGGGCATCCAAGGGGACATGGGGAGCCGTTTCTGTGCGGAGAGGGAGCGGTGCCGGGCGGGGAGAACCAGGTGGCGTACGGGCTGCGGTAGCCCGGGCGGCCGGGGTGTCGAAAGACCAGGGGCGTACGGGCTGCGGGTACCTGAGGGCGTGCGGTCGGCGGCCGGGCGCCTACGGTCCGCGGTCCGTCGGGCTGCGGCGGCTCAGGAGCGGCCGCGCCAGGGCACGACGGTGCGCTCCAGCCACAGCAGCAGGCCGTCGATGACGAGACCGGAGATCCCGATGGTGATGATGCCGACCAGCACCACCGGGGTGTTGTTGTAGTTGGCGGCGTCCTTGACCATGCCGCCGATGCCGGGCAGCCCGTTGACCAGCTCGGCGGCGACGAGGGAGGAGTAGGTCACCCCCACGGCCAGCCGGATGCCGGTGAGCGTCTCCGGCAGCGCCGAAGGGGCGATGACGTCCCGCATGACGTCCCACCGCGACCCGCCGAGGGCGTGGGCCGCCTCGATGAGCGCCCGCGGGGCGGCTGCGACGGCCGCGGTCGTGGACACCGCCACCGGCGGGAAGGCGGCTATGGCCAGCAGCGTGACCTTGGGCTCCTCGTTGATGCCCAGCCAGATGATCAGCAGCGAGAAGTACGCCAGCGGCGGCAGCGTCCGCAGGAAGGTGATCCAGGGTTCGAACAGCGAGCGCACCCAGCCGACCGTGCCCATGAGCAGCCCGAAGACGACCCCGGCGGCGATGCCGATGCCGCCGCCGATCGCGATCCGCCGCAGGCTGATGGCCAGGTGCTCGATGAGGTACTTGCCGTTGTAGCCCCGTACGCCGTCATGCGTCGTGGACACCTGGACGAACGCGTCCCACACCTTGGCCGGCGGCGGCACCAGGGTCTCGCTCCACTTCCCGCTCGCCGCCACCAGCTGCCACAGGACGAGGAAGAGCAGGAGCGAGCCGAGCGGCAGCCCGAGCCGGCGCACCCGCGCCAGGACACCCCGCGCGCGGGGTAGGGGCCGGACCGGCGGTCCGGCGGCCCGTGCGGGGGGATCGGCTTCCGGCAGGCGTGATGTGGTGGACAACGGGCTGCCTCCATGGCGGCGCCGGGCCGCGAACCGCCGACGTCAAGCGACGGCGGTGGCATACCCGGGCGAGAGCAGAGGGGGAAAAGGCACAGAAGGCACCCCATGACGGGGCGAACCCGCGAACGGGTGCAGGAGAAGGGCCTCGCCGGGTGCTACCACCGGACGGCGGGCGGCGTCAGGGACGCGTGATCAGCGACAACACGAAACGGGACGTCGGCACAGGTCGATGACCAGGCGTCGTACCAAGGTGTCGTGAATCATGGGCCCTATTTCTACCGCAGTCCCGGCCCCGCACCAAGAGCCCGTCCACTTTCTGACACGACGGGATACGGACCAACGTCCGCTGCGGATCGGGCAGTTCGAGCGACCCCGGCCCCCGCCGAGGCGCGAGGCCGGGCGCGGTGTCGGTGATCCGGCCGCGCATGGGGCGCCGCCGTGGCGACGGGGCGAAAACGCTTGGACTCGGCGGGCGCCGTCACGGGACACTGCGGTCTCCGGCCCACCCGCGAGGGGTGCCGCCACCCCCATGTGCGGGGCGAGGCGACGATTTCCCCTGCGCGCACGCACGTGTCGGGGCCGCCGCGGACCACCCAGGGTGAGGACGGCATGGGATCACCTGAAGCGCGCGGGAGTTCGCCGGGCAGGGGCTCGGTGTTCCTCGCACTGCGCTACTACGGCCGGGAGCTGACCCGGCTGCGGCGGCTGACCGGGCCGGCGATGCTGCTGCCGGCGGTGGGCAACATCGGCATCAACTACGTCGCTCCGCTGGTCGTCGCGAAGCTCGTCGGCCGGATCGCCGACGACTCCGGCACCGGCGTCGGCGCGGCACTGCCCTACGTCCTCGGCTTCGCGGGCGTCCTGCTGCTCTCCGAAACGCTGTGGCGCGTCGGCCTGCACTGCCTCAACCGCGTCGACGCCCGCGGCATCGAGCACCTGTACGTGATCGGCATGGACGAACTGTTCGCGAAGGACGCCGCCTTCTTCCATGACAACTTCGCCGGGTCGCTGACCAAGCGGGTGCTGAGCTTCGCCTCCCGCTTCGAGGAGTTCATCGACACGCTGACGTTCTCGGTCGTGGGCAGCTTCGTACCGCTGGCGTTCGGGTCGGTGGTCCTGTGGCAGTACGAACCGCTGCTCGTGGTCACACTCCTGTCGATGATCGCGCTGACGGCGCTGGGCGTGACGCCCCTCATCCGCCGCCGCCAGGCACTCGTCGGCCGGCGCGAGGAGGCGATCGCCCGGGTGTCGGGCCACGTCGCCGACAGCCTGATGAACATCGACACGGTCCGGGCGTTCGCCGCGGAAAAGGGCGAGGCCGCCGAACACCGGTCCAGGGTCGCCGAGTCGCGGCGGCTCACGCTCCGGTCGTGGGACTACGGCAATCTGCGCATCGACACGCTGGTCGCGCCGCTGTCGGTGCTGACCAACGCGCTGGGCCTGCTGCTCGCGGTCGCCCTCGGCGGTGGCGGGCACGGCGTGGAGGAGGTCGTGGTCGCCTTCACGTACTACACGAACGCGACGCGGGTGATGTTCGAGTTCAACCAGATCTACCGGCGGCTGGAGAGCTCGATGACGGAGGCCGCGCAGTTCACCGAACTCCTGCTGACGCAGCCGACCGTGCTCGACCCGGCGACGCCGGAGCCGCTGCTGCCGGGGAGCGCCGACGTCCGCTTCGAGCAGGTGACCTTCGCCCACAACGGCTCGGAGCCGCTCTTCGAGGACCTCGAACTGGCCGTGCCCAGCGGGGCGAAGATCGGCTTCGTCGGCCGGTCCGGCGGCGGCAAGACCACGCTGACCCGGTTGCTGCTGCGGATGACGGACGTCGACGCCGGCCGGATCCTGATCGGCGGCCAGGACATCAGCAGGCTCCGCCAGGCCGACCTGCGCAGCCTGATCGCCTATGTGCCGCAGGACCCGGCGATGTTCCACCGCACCCTGCGGGAGAACATCGCGTTCGCACGGCCGGACGCCACCCCCGCCGAGATCCGCCGCGCGGCCGAGGTCGCGCACGTCACGGAGTTCGCCGAGGCGCTGCCCGAGGGCTTCGACACCATGGTGGGCGAACGCGGCGTCAAACTGTCCGGCGGCCAGCGCCAGCGGGTCGCACTCGCCCGGGCCGTGCTGCGCGACGCGCCGATCCTGCTGCTGGACGAGGCGACCAGCGCCCTGGACTCCGAGAGCGAGATCCTCGTCCAGGAGGCACTGTGGCGCCTGATGGAGGGCCGCACCGCGCTCGTGGTCGCACACCGCCTGAGCACGGTCGCCACGATGGACCGCCTCGTCGTCCTCGACCGCGGCCGTATCGTCGAGCAGGGCACCCACCACGAGCTCCGCGCGTCCGACGGCGCCTACGCGAAACTGTGGCAGCACCAGTCGGGAGGCTTCCTCGACACGGCCCCGGGAGCCGAATCCCCCGCCAAGCAGCCGTGACCCGCCATCCGGTCACATCACCGGTCCGGTCACCCGGAGACCGACCCGCGCCGGTTGACCGCGGGGTGCGGTGCGTCAGCGATGCGCGATGTGGATCGGCCTCAGCGTGGCGGCGGGTGCAGGAGCCGAACCCGCACTCCGGCCTGCGCGGATGGACGCTCCACCGTTCGTCGCCGACCCGGAAGGCCGCCGGCTCCCCGGCTCCCCCGACCGCCCTCGCGGCCGGCCCCGAAGTCCCGCAGGTGCGGGCCGCGGTCGGGGACGTACCGCCCCGGCGCGGGGCGGAAGCGCGGGGCGTGAGAAAAAAAGCGGACCATGTTCGTCGGTCGTGTCGATCCGCGGCGGCGCCGTTCGACCTGGGATAGAGAGGGCCGGGACACGGCCCCCGATCGAGGAGAAGGCGGAAGATGGCGAAGTACATGCTGGTCATGCGCGGCACGGACGAGACCATGGCGAAGATGATGGAGACGCCCTTCGAGGAGATGCTCGAAATGGTGGGCCGCTTCAACGAGGAGTTGATCCGGGCGGGCGTGCTCGTGGCCGCCGAGGGGCTGGACGACCCGTCGCAGGGGGTGGTGGTCGACTTCAGCGCGGAGACCCCGGTGGTCACCGACGGTCCGTACGGCGAGACGAAGGAGCTGTTCGGCGGCTTCTACGTGATCGACGTCGCCTCGAAGGAGGAAGCCGTCGAGTGGGCCAAGCGGCTCCCGGCGATGGCCGGTTCGAAGGTCGAGGTCCGCCGCGTGCCGGGCATCGACGAGTTTCCGCAGGACAACGAGTGGATCATCAAGGAGCGGGCGTGGCGCGAGCGGACCGGCCAGCTCTGATGTCCGAGTCCGTCGGCGGCCCGCCGAGCGCCGAGGCGGCGCGGCGGGCCGCCACGGCCGTCTGGCGGATCGAGTCCGCACGGATCGTCGGCGCGCTGGCCCGCTACACCGGCGACTTCGCGCTCGCCGAGGACGTCGCGCAGGAGGCGCTGGCGGAGGCGCTCGTCAGCTGGTCGCGCGACGGTACGCCGGCCAGCCCGGTGGGCTGGCTGCTGGCGACCGCACGGCGGCGGGCCATCGACGCCTTCCGCCGCAAGTCGGCGCTCGACGAGCGGTACGCCATGCTCGCGGGCCGGCTGGCCGAGGGCGAGTTCAGCGCGGGTGTGCAGGCCGCGCCCGGCCGGCCCGACGACCTGCCGTGGGATCCCGACCGGATCGACGACGACGTCCTCGCGCTGATGTTCACCGCCTGCCACCCGGTGCTCTCGCCCGAGGCCCGGGTGGCACTCACGCTGCGCGTGGTGGGCGGGCTGTCCAGCGAGGAGATCGCCCGGGCGTTCCTCGTGCCCACCCTGACCGTCCAGGCCCGGATCACCCGGGCGAAGAAGACGATCGCGGCGGCCCGCGTACCGTTCGAGCTGCCGCCGTCCGAGGAGCGGCGCGAGCGGCTGGGCGCTGTCCTGAGCGTTCTGTACGTGATCTTCACGGAGGGCTCGACGGCGACGACCGGCGACCGCCTGCTGCGCCCCGATCTCGCGTACGAGGCGGTTCGGCTGGCCCGGATGCTGGCCGCCCTGCTGCCCGCCGAGCCGGAGGTGTTCGGGCAGCTCGCGCTGTTCGAGCTGACCGCCGCGCGCTTTCCGGCACGTACCGGGGCCGACGGGGAGGCGGTGCTCCTGGAGGACCAGGACCGGCGCCTGTGGGACCGGTCGGCGATCCGTCGCGGGCTGGCCGGGCTCGGCCGGGCCACGGCCACCGGGCGGGGCCTGGGCCCGTACGGTCTGCAGGCCGCGATCGCCGCCTGCCACGCGGCGGCGCCCTCGGTGCGGGAGACCGACTGGGAGCGTGTCGTGCTCCTCTACGAGGCGCTCGGCCGCGTGGCCCCCTCACCCGTGGTCGAGCTCAACCGGGCCGTGGCCGTCGCGATGGCGGGCGGACCGGGGCAGGCGCTGTCCGTGGTGGACGAACTGGCCGTCTCAGGGCGCCTGTCGGGGTCGTACCTGCTCCCGAGCGTGCGCGGCGAACTGCTGGTCCGGCTCGGCCGGACCGCCGAGGCCCGGGCCGAGCTGGAACTGGCCGCACGGCTGTGCCGCAACGCCCGCGAGCGGTCCGTGCTGCTGCGCAAGGCCGCCGCGCTGGAGTGACGGCCCTCCCGGCGAAACCGTCGGGGCGCCGACCGTCAGCGGGGCAACCGCTGCCGCGGAGAACGATGTTGCCCGTCTGCTGCCGCGGGGGGGGGGGGGGGGGGGGGGGGGGGGGGGGGGGGGGGGGGGGGGGGGGGGGGGGGGGGGGGGGGGGGGGGGGGGGGGNCCCCCCCCCCCCCCCCCCCCCCCCCCCCCCCCCCCCCCCCCCCCCCCCCGGGCGGGCAGTCTGGGTGGCGCCGGGCTGATCCGCCGCGGCAGCCACGCGCGGCGACCACCGCTGCGGAGAGAGGTCCCCAGTGCGTACTCCGCTGTTGTCCATGAGGGCGGCGCTCGTCCTCACCCTGGCGTTGCTGACCGGGATCGGTGCCGGGCTGCTGTCCGCCGCCGGCGGGACGTCGCCGGCCCAGTGCGTGCTGTACGGAGCCGGCGCCTTCGGCGTGGCCGTCCCGTTCTTCGACCGCCTCATCGGCAGAGCCGGGCCCGGGTGAAGGACACCGGCCCGCATGCTTGACCACACGGCACAGGCCGGCCCGGGAAGGGACCGGGACGGCCGCAGCGACAGGAGGACAGGGCCCGATGGGAGAGTTACGGCCGCTGGCAGCCGACTTGAACGGTGACTGCCGACGGTTCGCCCAGGCGCTGCGCACGCTCTTCGCCGGGCTCGACGTGTCGATCCGCCGCTACGCCGCCCGCCGTTACCGCGACGCGGGCACGGTCTCGCGCTACCTCAGCGGGGTTCGCGTACCGCCGTGGGAGTTCGTCGTCGACCTCTTCGCCGACCTCGCCACCGATCACGGCGCCACCGCGACACCGCTGACCCTGGACCACGTACGCGAGTTGCACCGCTGCGCCGTCCAGGCCCTCGTGTCACCGGCGCACGGGATAGAGGTGCTGCAGCGGCAACTGGCCGACGCCGACCGCGAGGCGCGCCGCGCCACCGTCCAGGAGGATTTGCTGGGCGACGCGCTGCTGGACCGCCAGCACCGCATCGCCGACCTCGAAGTGCGGCTGAACCTGCTGGAGGCGCAGTGGACGGCCGAACGGACCCACCCGCGCGTCCCGGCCGTCGAACCGGAGGACGCGGACGACCTGCGAGCCGAACGCCAACGCCTCGAAGCGCAGGTCAGGTCGCTGGAGGCCGAGCTGGGGGAGACCCGGCTGCGGGTGATGATCGCCGAGTCCCGATGCGATGTCCTGGAGCGGCAACTCGCCATCGCCGAAGGGCCGCTGCCCGCGCTCGCCCCGGTCGACGGCGAGCCCGTCGCCGCGCTGGAGGGCGTGGCGGCAGCCATCGGCCGGACCTCCGCGCGGATCCTCGCGGTGGACGACAAGCAGCCCAACCTCCTTGCCCTGGAAGCCGTTCTGGCCGGTCTCGGCCACGAGGTCGTCACCGCCGACTCGGGGCAGGCCGCGCTCAAGGCACTCCTGGACGGCACGGGATTCGCGCTCATCCTCCTCGACGTGCAGATGCCGGACATGGACGGCTACGAGACGGCCGTCCACATCAAGCGCCGGGCTCGTACCCGCAACATCCCGATCATCTTCCTCACCGCGATGGATCACGATCCGTCGCACATGTTCCGCGGCTACACCGCCGGCGCCGTCGACTACCTGGTCAAGCCGTTCGATCCGTGGATCATCCGGGCCAAGGTCGAGGCCTTCGTGCAGATGTACCTGGAGGCCAGGACCGCCCCGTGACCGCCCTGACCGCCCTGACCGGGTGCGGGCCGCTGGGCCGTCGAGCGGACGGACACGGCATGGCGCCGCCGGGCGGACGGCGCGGCGTGCCAGGGTCGGGGGACCCGGTGGCCGAAGCGCACCGGCCGACCTGCGGAGGAGACGGCGTTGGCGGCGCGACCGCACTGGCTTTTCGGCGACCAGCTGGGCCCGCACTTCATCGATCCCCGGCACGGCGGGCCGGACCGGGACGCCCCGCTGGTGATGATCGAGGCCCGTTCGGTCCTGGCCCGGCGCCGCTTCCACCGGGCGAAGGCGCATCTGGTGCTGTCGGCGATGCGGCACCGCGCGGCGGAGCTGGGCGACCGGGTGACGTACGTGCGCGCGGAGACGTATCGCGAGGGCGTGCAACGCGCGGTCCCGCGGGGCCGGCTCACCGTTTTCCCACCGACCTCGCGGCGGGCCGCCGGGCTGGTCGACCGCCTCCACCGGGTGGACGTCCTGCCGGAACGCGGCCACCTGGTCACCCGCGAGGACTTCACCGCCTGGGCCGACGCCCACGACGGCACGCTGCGGATGGAGGACTTCTACCACCGGGTGCGCCGGCGGCTCGGGCTGCTGATGGACGGCGGCGACCCGCGCGGCGGCCGGTGGAATCTCGACCACGAGAACCGGGAGCCGCCGCCGTCCGGCCGCCGGGCCCTGGACCTTCCCGCACCGTGGCGTCCGACGGAGGACGACGTGGACGACGAGGTCCGGCACGACCTGGACCGCTGGGAGCGGGAGGGCCGCGTCGCCTTCGTCGGCAGGGACGGCCCGCGCGGTTTCCCGGCCACCCGGCGGGAAGCCCTGTCCGCGCTGCGCCATTTCGTACGCCACCGGCTCGCCGCGTTCGGACCGTACGAGGACGCGATGCTGGCGGGCGACCCCGCCATGAGCCACAGCCGGCTGTCCGCCCCGCTCAATCTCGGACTGCTGCACCCGCAAGAGTGCCTGGAGCGGGCCGAGAAGGCGCTGGGCTCCGGTGACGCGCCGCCGAACAGCGTCGAGGGCTTCGTCCGCCAGATCGCGGGGTGGCGGGAGTACGTCCGGCACGTCTACTGGTACTTCGGCGAGGACTACCGCGGCAGCAACGAACTCGGGCACCGGGCGCCGCTGCCCGACTGGTTCGCGGAGCTGGACGCGGACGCGGTGACCGCGCGCTGCCTGTCCACGGTGCTGGCCGAGGTCCGCGACACCGGCTGGACCCACCACATCCCGCGGCTGATGGTGCTGGGGAGCCGGGCGCTCCAGGACGGCTGGGACCCGGCTGCCGTGAACGACTGGTTCCACCGCTGCTTCGTGGACGGCTACGACTGGGTGATGCTGCCCAATGTGATCGGCATGTCCCAGTACGCCGACGGCGGCCGGATGACGACCAAGCCGTACACGTCCGGCGGCGCCTACATCGACCGGATGAGCGACCTGTGCGGCGGCTGCGCCCACCGGCCGGGCGACCGTACCGGCGACCGTGCCTGCCCTTACACGGCGGGCTACTGGGCCTTCCTCCACCGCCACCGCGCCCGGCTGGAGCACAACCCCCGCATGGCACGGTCGGTACGCGGCCTCGACCGCCTCACCGACCTGCCCGAAACCCTGGCCGGGGTGCGCGACCGCGGCGACGCGGCCCCGTGAGCCGTCCCGGGGCGGCCGGGGGTTTCCGGGCGGGCGGACGGGCCCTGCCACCGCCGTGACAGGGCCCGTCCTCGCCGGCCGCCGGAGAGGGCGGCGGCGAACCGGTGCGCGGGGGTCAGCCGCAGGGGAGGGTGCCCGGGATCAGGGTCACCTGCCTGTTGATGTCGCCGTCGAAGCGGAAGGTGTTCGGGGCGGTGCCCTGGCAGGTGTAGCGGACGGTGCCGAAGCCGTACGCGACCGCGGTGATGGTGCCCGTACCGCTGACCTTCTCGATCACCGCGTAGGCGGGCTGGCTCATGCCGTTGCACACCTTGCTGTCGTAGAGCGACAACTGGCCGCCGGTGAAGTCGAACTCGGTCTGGTACTGGCAGCCTGAGGGCCAGTCCGTGGTGCTCGCGGTCGCCGTGGCAGCGCCGGGGATCAGCAGGGCGGCCACGGCCGCGGTACACGCGGCGGCGGTCAGGCGGAGCCTTCTCACAGGTCGTGGTCCCTTCAGGAGGCGGGGGGAGAGACGAGCCGGAAGCAGCATCCGTGGTGCGGGCGCGGGGCTGCCGCAGCGCACCGATCGTAGGTTCGGCGACACAGGTGCGCAATAAGCTGGGCAAGCGGAAGAAAATTACGTAACTGAGCCTGAAAGTCACTGAGTTCGGTGAGGCGGCAGGGCACCGGGGGACGGCGGGGGAG
>NZ_JAJSYW010000226.1:0-9891 GCF_036815005.1 Streptomyces sp. IBSBF 2435
ACCCCAGATTCACACCGAAGTCTCGTGGGCTCGTATATTTTTATAAGAGACAGGGAGTGGCCGGCGCCGCCGGCCCGGCGCCCTCCGCGCCGGGGGTGGTCATCGGCTCGAAGTAGCGGTCCGCGGCGGTGGCGGCCTCATTGGTCATGGCCAGCAGGAAGCCGATCGACTCCACCGGCCAGCGCAGGGCCAGCGCCGTGGACAGGAAGGCCACCAGGGTGCCGGCCGAGAGCTTGCCGTCGGAGACCTGGAGGACGCCGATCACCAGGGCGACGCCGATGGCCAGCTCGGGCAGGGTCATGATGATGGCCCACAGGTTCGACAGCAGCCGCGCCTTGTGCAGTTCGGTGCCGCGCAGCTCGCGGGCCTGGCGGTGGAAGGCCTGCGACTGGCTGCGGTGCCGCCCGAAGGCCTTGATGATCCGGACGCCGAGCACCGACTCCTCGACCAGGGTGGCCAGGTCGCCCGCCTGGTCCTGGGCGCGCCTGGCGGCCAGCGCGTACCGCTTCTCGAAGCGCGAGGACAGCACCACGAGCGGGACGGCCGGGCCGAGCAGCACCACGGTCAGCAGCGGGCTCTGGCCGAGCAGGATGCCGAAGCCGATCAGCAGCGTGGTGGTGTTGACGAACAGGAAGACCAGCGGGAAGGCCAGGAACATCCGCAGGATCTGGAGGTCGGTGACGGCCCGGGAGAGCAGCTGCCCGGACGCCCACCGGTCGTGGAAGGCCACCGGCAGCCGTTGCAGCCGCTGGTAGAGGTCGGCGCGCATCGACGCCTCGACCCCGGCCAGCGGCCGGGCCACCAGCCAGCGCCGCAGCCCGAACAGCAGCGCCTCCAGCAGCCCGAGCAGCAGCACCAGGCCGCCGCCGAGCCACACCCCGGACGGGTCGTGGTCGGTGACCGGGCCGTCGACCAGCCACTTGAGCACCAGCGGGATCAGCAGTCCCACGCTGGAGGCGACCATGCCGACCACCGCCGACGACGCCAGCCGTCCACGGATCGGCCGGACGTACGGCCACAGCCGCAGCAGTGAGCGGATCGAGGACCGCGGGCGGGCGGCGGGCGCGGAGTCAGGGGTCGTGGCAGGCATCACTCCTGACACTACGGTTGCCCACTGACACGCTTCACCTGGTTTTCGCCACGGGGAAGCCGGCCCTGGGGTAGCAGGACCGGCGGCCCGGAGCGGGCGACGGCAAGGGGCTGGCGTCTCCCGCCCCGGGCGTCGAAGGGGTCCGCGGTCAGACGGTGAAGCCGCCGTCCGCGTGCACGACCGCGCCGGTCACGTACGAGGCCGCGTCCGAGGCCAGGTGCGCCACGACCGCGGCGATCTCGTCGGCCGTGGCGTAGCGGCCCAGGGCGGTGAAGCCGCGGACGGTCTCCGCGTACGGTCCGTCGGCCGGGTTGGCTTCGGTGTCGGTGGGTCCCGGGTGCAGCAGGTTCACGGTGATGCCCAGCGGCCCCAGGTCCCGGGCGAGGCCCTTGGTCATACCGGTCAGCGCGGTCTTCGTCAGGGCGTAGAGGGTGTGGCCGGGGAAGGTGGTGCGGTCGGCCACATTGCTGCCGACGCTGATGATCCGGCCGCCGCCGCGCATGTGCCGGGCCGCGGCCCTGGCCGCCAGGTAGGGGCCGCGCACGTTCACCGCGACCGAGCGGTCGAAGTCCGCCGCGCCCAGGTCCGACAACGGGCCGACCACGTAGACGCCCGCGTTGTTGACCAGGACGTCGAGCCGGCCCCACTCGGCCGCCGTGCGGTCCACCGCGTTCTCTATCGCGGCCGGGTCGCCGCTGTCGGCGCGCAGGGCGAGCGCGCTGCGGCCCAGGGCGCGGATCTTGCCGGCCACGGTCTCCGCCGCCGCGGCATCGTGCCGGTAGGTGAACGCCACATCGGCGCCGCCCTCCGCCAGCCGCAGTGCGACCGCCGCTCCGATACCGCGCGAGGCCCCGGTGACCAGGGCGGTCTTTCCTTCGAACTCGGTGGTGTCCATGCCCTCGATCATGGTCGGGCCGAGCGCCCGGATCTGGCGGGAATCGGCCCTCGACCTGCCGTCCTGCCGGCCGTGGAGGGGCCTGCCCATGTGGCCGTGGAGAGGCCGGCCCGCCCGGCCGTGGAGGGGCGGCCCGCCCGGCCGTTCAGGGGCCGGCCTGTCCGGTCGTGAAGGGCGCCGCCCTGCGCAGCCCGCGCACCGCAGGGATCGCCAGCAGGGTGCCGCCCACCGCGAGGGCGATGGCGCCGCCGGCCTGGAGCACATGGCGGGTCCCGAAGACCGCGGCGGCCGGCCCCGCGAGCGCCTGGCCGACCGGGAACATCGCGACGGACCCGGCCACTTCGTAGGCGTGGATGCGGTTGAGGATGTCGCCGGGGACCTGGGTCTGCACGGTGGTGGCCCAGTTGACGCCCCAGAACGCCCAGCCGATCCCGGCGACGAAAAGGCAGCCGCAGATCCCGGCCACCGGCAGGTCGAGGCCGACCGACGCGGGCATCAGCGCCACGGCGAAGACCCCGAAGCTGCCCGCCCGCAGCGGCCGGTCGGCGCGCAGCCGCATCGCCAGCAGCGCGCCCACCGCGGTGCCGGCGCCCAGGGCGGAATTGACCAGGCCGTACGCCCCGGCGCCGTGCGCGGGGATGATCTGGCCCGCGGCCAGCGGGATGAAGGGACCCATGACGCACATGGTGTAGATCGTCCACACCAGGATCACCGCCCACATCCAGGTGCGCGCCCTGAACTCCCGCCAGCCCTCGCCGAGATCGGCCCGGAAGGTCGTCCTCGTGCCCGTCCCGTCGGCCGCGGCCCGCGGCGGGGGCGGGGCCAGCCGCAGGAAGAGCAGGCACAGCCCGCTGGTCAGATACGTGGCCGCGTGCACCGCGAAGACGACGCCGGGCGAGGTGAAGCCGACCAGCACACCGGCGAGCGCGGGACCCGCGAGGCCGGCTGCGGACTCGGCCGTCCTGGTCACGGCGTTGGCGCCCTGCACATCGTGCGCGACCCGCACGACCGTGCTGGCGACCCCCGGCTGGAAGGTCGCCGCACAGGTGCCGTTGACGACCGCGATCACCAGCACTTCCCACAGCCGCACGCTGTGGGTGAGGAAGAGGAAGGCGGCCGTCGACTGGGTGCAGACCCTGACCAGGTCGGAACCGATCATCATGGCGCGGGCGTTGAAGCGGTCGGCCAGCACCCCGCCGAAGATGACGAAGCCGGCGAAGCAGGCGCTGGCGGCGGCCATCACCAGGCCGATGTCGCCGGCCGAGTAGCCGTAGGAGAGCAGGCCCGCGGACAGGGCGACGGGCAGCATCGTGTCGCCGAGCATCGCGACCGAGCGGGCGGTGAAGTAGAGCCGGAAGTCGACCGACCAGAGGGGTCCCGCCGGCGGGCGGTAAGCCGACGGGGTGCGCGCGACTGCGGCGGCCTTCCCGGGGCGGGGTGCGGAGGAGGTCACCGGGCTCATAGTGGACTGGACCACTTGCGGAGTCCAGCGGATTGCCCGCCATTCGGTCCGGTGATCGAACTCACTCGCACGCGGCGCTACTCGGGGGCGGGCCCGGACGCGCCGGCCGGCTCAGCAGCTGTCCGCGGGGACCGCGCTCACGGCCTGCGTGCCCCAGCTCAGCCGGCGCAGCGTGTCGGGCGCTGCCTGTCCGGCCGCGGCGCCGGCGGTTCCTGCGGCGGACGCGACCCGGACGGTGATGCCGGTGCTGTCGAGTTCGACCAGCTCGCCGCACACGCTTCCGTCGCGTGTGTGCACGGTGACGGACCCGGCCGCGCTGTCACCCGCGGGCGCCACCCACGTCAGCATGACACCCGCGGCCGTGGCCAGCACCCCCGCGACGGCCAGCCACCGGGCCCGGTTGACCAGGCGCCCGATACGCCGGCACTCCGCCGCCTCCCACCGCAGCAGTTGCGTACCGTCGGCGTGCCTGAGGTCCCGGCCCGGCCGGCCGTGCACGGCGGAGGCGGCGGTGAACGCGGACGTCAGCAGGGCCAGCAGCCCGAACGACATCGTGGCCACGACGCCCAGCCGGTAGCCCGGTGTCAGCTCGGCGACGTTCTCCCGGCCCTTGAGCACGAGGACCGCCGCGAGCAGCGCGGTCGCCGTGGCCAGGAAGTTGCGCCATCCCTCGGCCTGGTGGCGGGCGATCTCCAGCTGCGACTGGAGCATGTCGTACACCCGCTGCTGCGCCCGCAGCCGCAGGGTGCGGTCCATCGGCCCCGGGGGCATGGCCATCAGGGTGCCCCCTGCGGCGGAAGCCGTACCGTCCACCAGGCGCCGCAGCCGGAGAACTCGTCGACATTGCTTGGATGCGTGATCGGGCAGCGGCAGTCCATTGTCCACTCACCGGGGCCGTCGTCCTGCGACCGCCGCCACGGCAGGCCCTTGGAGACAGTGCCGGGGACGACGTCGACCAGCGAGAAGCTGTTCCGGGCGTGGCAGACCGGGCAGGTGCCGGTGAACACCAGGAAGCCGGCGCCGTCCGTATGACTGCGTAGATCGCCAGGCGGTGCGACCTGCTGCTCCCGGTACGCCACGGTGTCGTCATGGTCGGGCATGAGCGCTCCTCCCGTCCTCGGGGGCTGGTTCGGCCGGTGGCGCCGGTTCCGCCGGTGGCAGCCGGAAGCCGAAGAGCGGCGCGTAGCAGGCGAGCCGGTCGCGGACCTCGGCGACCTCCAACCCGGTCTCCTCCGCCGCCAGCCGGACATGGTCGTCGGTCACCTCGCCGGAGAGGGCCGGCGCGCTGCCGGTGAGCCGCCGGCTGAGGATGATCACGTCCCGCCAGTCGGGTTCGCAGTCGTCGTCGGCCGGCTCCTGGCACACGAGGACGAGCCCGAGGGCCGTGTACGGGGTGAGTGCCCGGAAGGTCGACCGCAGCCCGCGGCCCAGCCGTACGGCGGTCACGGTGAGGGCGAGCGGGGTGACCGTGCCCTCGCGCAGGGGTTCGTACCTCAACAGGTTCTCGACGGCCGGATCGGGCTTGGTCTGCTCCCTGCCTGTCCCGCCATCGGGGCTGTAGGGGAGCCGCGGGCCGCCGAGCGGTTCGTAGGCGCGCAGCCGGGACGCGGCGGTGGTGGCGTCGATCTCGCAGTCGTCGGCGTACTGGAGGATCTCCAGCAGCGTGACCTGCGGCAGCCAGCTGTTCCTCGCGTCCACGCACAGTGCTTTGAACACGGAGAGATCCGGTTGCAGACCGCGGCACTCGTCGGGAACGCTCGCCACCTCGATGCCGTAGGGCCCGGCCTCGGCGCGCGCGGAGTCGGCCGCCGCGCCGACGCTGATGCGGTGGTGGGCGGCCAGCGTCAGGAGGAAGGCGGTGTCCACCCGGTTCGAGGAGACGTCGAAGGTGGCGCTGAAGCTCCAGCTCGTCCCGTACGAGGTCAGGTGCCAGGAGGTTTTCACGAGAAGTGTCGGGCGGTCCTCCGGCACGCTCTCCAGCCATCTGCGGACCGCGTCGGGGGCGCTCGCATCCACCACGCCCGCCTCGGCGAGGGCACTGACCCCCCGCACTTCGTCGTCCACGTCGGCGTGCCGCTGCACGCCGGACAGCGCACGCAGGACCGTCCAGGTGCTGAGCGGCCGACCGGTCGGCTCGTCCTCCTCGCCGAAGCGGGCCCACCACGGGGCGGCTTTCACGGACAGGAGCGATGCGTGACGGACGTCGTCCAGGGCCAGCCCCAGACCGACGCGCTCGGCGGTCCCGCGGACCGCTCCGGCGGTGGTGGCCACGTCGGCGTCACCGCGCTCCGCCGACATGACGGCCAGTCCGAGGATGTCGAGCGGCCTGTTGAGGCGGCGGGACGGCCCGTCCGACGTCCCGAATCCCAGGGCTTCCACATCGTCGTCCGAGAGATGCGCTTCCTCGAAGCTGCCGGTCACCTGGTAGCCGAACCGCGCGTAACGCCGCGCGACCTCAACGACGTCCGAGACCTCCGCACCCACGACATTCGCGACGTAGGCCGCGATGGACGGCGTCACCACACGGGGGAGCCCGTCCAGAGCGGTCAGTTCGCCGTTCAGGATTTCGTACTCGGACTGCGTGGGAATGCGCTGAGCGAGGTCCCCTGGATCCGGCGGCTCCGGAAGACCGGGGTCGAAGATCCTGAGCGTTCCCACGAGTTCCGCCATCTCTCCGATCGTCCGGTGCTCACGTGCGGCGGTGAGGAGCAGGGGAGCGTGAACCGGCGGTGCGATGCCTTCCCTCGCCGGGAAAATGTACTGATCGGTGTATTCCGTGTACAGATCCACCAGGATCGGGTCGCCCGTCACGCCGTCGAGTCCGCGGAGGTCGTCGGTCGGCGGAACGCAGATGCCCGCGACGGCGTACCGGCGCAGCACCCGTACTGCCGTGCGCAGGGTGTGTCCGCTCTCGGCGGCGGCCCGGAGCGCCGCTGCCGCCGGGTTCCAGCGTCTGCGCGGCCGGTGGAACAGAAGTGTGTCCAGTGCCGTGGGACGGGGAAAACCCTTCGGGAAGCCGATGGCGGCTTCGGGTACCCGACCCTGTCGCACCAGCTGTGACCGCCAGTCACGGAAGAACTCCAGGCCCGCCCCCTCCGGCTCGTCGCGGCCGATCAGGTAGTCACTGCTGTCGAGGGGAAGACAGCCGAGCGTGGCAAGGGCGTGGAGGCTTCGCACCGAACGATCGCCTGCGCCGTGCCAGCTCTCCACCGCGACGGTGGCCCGGGCGGACAGCAGGCGCTCGACCACTGTTTCGGCCAGCCGCGGATCGTCCCCGGCGAGTTCCCACAACCACGTGAGCGGAATCGGGTCCCACCGCGTCAACTCGTCGATGACGGCGCAGAGGTCCTGGTAGACCGTGTCCTCGGCGAAACCGATCAGCTGGTTGCGGCTGGCGCTGAGGACGGGCTTGTGCCGGTGACGCAGATTGATGACGTAACCACGGGGCCGCGCGGACCCTCCCACGACGATGCCGTCCACGAGCCGTGCGCCCAGGTTCTGTACCCACCAGATCCCCCGCGAGGGGTCCTGCCGGGCCATCGCGGGCAGGCTGTCGTCGGCCCGCAGCACGTCGGGCGCCCACCTGAGGGGCTCGGTCCGGCTGTCCATCTGCTCGTCGACGACGATGGCCACAGGGCTGTGCCAGACCTGGCGCCTGAGGAAGTCGACGACCGACGGGGGCTCCGCGCTGAACTCGGGGCGCAGATAGAGCCGGACGCGGGTGCCGACCTCCCCGTCGTCGTGCGTGGTGATGTGCATGAGCCCGGAATCGGCCACGACGTCCACGCGGTGTCCCGGGCCACCGGCCCCCTGGCCGTTGACACCGGCCGGCCGGGTGACGACCCGGATCTCTTCGGCGAGCATGAAGTAGCTGAAGACCCCGATGCCGAAACGGCTGTTCAGCTCGGGCACGACACCCTTGCGGCGCCAGCGCCGGAGTTCCCGTACCCGGGCGGGGGACTGCTCATTGCGGCGGCCGGCGCGGGCGAAGAGGTCGCTCAGCTCCTCGGCGGTCATGCCGATGCCGTCGTCCTTGCACTCGACGTAGAGCCGGTTGTCCTCCGGGTCCCGGCCGACGGTGAAAGTGACCGTGTAGTCGGCCAGTTCGCTGACGCCGGGGCGGTCGCTCCCGCGTCCGCCGGCGAGCGCGGCGTACTGCTGCCGCGCCTGGCGGCGACGGCACGCGTCGAGCGCGTTCTGGTACAGCTCGCGGATGGCGAGCTTGTGGTCACCGTAGAGCTGGGTGCCCATGATGAGGGGCTTGACGCCGTCCTCGGCAAGTTGGAAACGCGGCGGCGGTGCCTCGTAGTAGCTGTCGTCCGCCGGCTCCAGGGCGTCGGTGTTGATGTGCTTGGGCAGCGCGGAGAGCAGGTCCTCGTCGGGCTGGGCCTTGTACACGTTCCGCGCGGCGGCGCCCGCGGCGTCGGCCTGGCGCTCCAGCGCCACGTGCAGGGCGGCGCTTCTGCACTCGGCGTCCAGCGTCCAGTCGGCGGGACCGGTCGGCGCCGCCTCGCGGGACGCGGCCGGGCGGCCGTGGTCGACGGGGCGGAACTCGCTGTCGCCGACCTGGGCCACCACGTCCCCCGGCTCCACCTTGTGGTGCGCCACTCCCAGGTGGTCCACGACGATGCCGTCGAGCAACCGGGCGTCGATCGCGAGGAGTTCGGCCATGTACAGCAGCTCCGCCAGCGGCTTCGGCCGCCAGAACCTGCTGTGGTCGCTCATGCCCAGCAGCCGTGCGAGCCTGGTCTGCCAGCTCTCACCGCTCGGCGCGGTGTCCGCCGGGCGGGTGCGCATCTGCGAGACCACCTGGAAGACCGCCGAGCGCAGCCGGTCGCGGCTGCGCGGGGCGGGCCGCGAGCCCAACCCCGCGGCATACGCGGCGGCGTCGGTCAGCCGGTCGATGACGCCCGGCAGGCTGTCCAGGGCGCCGAGGGAATGCCCGGCGCCGGCGGGCGGCTCCCGCAGCTGGTCCCAGAGCTGGTCCCAGCCGGCCAGCAGCCGGTGGCGCAGCCACTGCTCGGCGGCCACCGCGGGAGCGTGGGCGCCGGCGTTCAGCAGCCTGACGCGTTTGGCCTCGATCTGGCCGAAGGCCCTGCGGACGTCCACCATGTCGTCCGCGAGATGCCGCCGCGCGTCACCGCCGCCCCGGCCGGCCGAATCCCCGTCGTCCGCGCCCGGCCCCTGCGGCGGGTACAGCTCCGCGAGCGCCCGGCGGCCGCACGCGACGGCCGCCTCCCGGACGAAGGGCGTCGCCAGCAGCGTGACCACTTCCAGCGCGCTGAGCCGCCCCACAGGGGCGGCCGGCACGAGGCGGTTGAGCTGCCGGATGACGCGCCCTGGGTAGGAGGGGTCGTCCCAGGGGTCCTGGCCCGCTTTGTTCTCCCGGTTGGCATCCCGACGGATGGCGAGGACCTTCTCGATCAGCTGGCTGAGCAGGTCCTTCAGCCGTCCGGTGTCCACAGTGCCGTCGGCGATCCTGTCCCACAGCACCGCGTCGTGCACGGCCTCGGTCCACGGCTCCGCGCCGGGCCCCGACCCGCAGATCTCCCGCGTGGCGTGCTGGACCGGGGGTCCGCCGGTGGCATTGCCGAGCCACCAGTCGTGGACGTGGCTGAGGTGCCCGTGATAGCCGGCGATCTGCCGGGTGCGCCGTCGCACGCTGGCGATCACCTCTTCGACGGTGCGCGGCGGCGAGTCGTCGCCCAGCGCCTCGGCGAGCGCGCGGCCCAGGAAGCTTCCCGTACTCGTCCCCATGGCCCGCTGCCCGGGGGCGCACGCGTAGACCAGGACGACGTTCTCCCGCGAGCGGGAGGACGTCGGCAGCCTCGGCGGCGTCCCGAATTCTGCGGCGGCCACCTCGTCACGGCACGAGTCGAGGCACATCATCACGGTCGCCTCGGTGGTCAGCTTGTCGAAGAGCACGTCCGGCGCCACCGGGACGAGGCTGAGCACACCGGCGGCGGGGTCGGCGTCGCTGGGCACCAGGTATTCGACGCCGTCGAAGCGCACGCCGTGGCCGGAGAAGTAGACGAGGCCGAAGTCACCGTCCTGGCAGCGGGCCAGGAAGGTGTTGAGCGCCGAGTAGATACCGGGCCCGGTCGTCTGCTTCGCGGAGTCCACGACCGTCACGTCGCACTCCGCGTATCCGGAGCTGAGCAGCGCGTCCCTGATCAGCGCGGTGTCCTCGCCGACGAGCTCCAGGTCGCTCCGCACGGCGATCAGAAGTGCCCGTAACACGCTCACTTCGGAGCAGCCCCCCGTCTCCCGGCCTGTCACGCGACCCTATGGCAGTGCGCTGTCGGCTGGAGCGGCAGTATGGCAGAGCGCCCCGCGCCCGCGCCGAGCGCGGGCGGCGGAGCGGCCCCGCGTGCCTCAGCTGCCCGCCTCCGCCCCGTCCCGCACCGCCCGGTAGAGCCGCACCGAGCGCGCGCCGACCCGGAT
>NZ_JAJSYW010000227.1:0-9820 GCF_036815005.1 Streptomyces sp. IBSBF 2435
GGTGGAGGGGATGCTGCTGGGGCTCGCGGCGGGGGACGCCGCCGGGTGGCCGGCGGCCCGGCACCGGGCGGCGCGGATGCCCGAGTGGACCCGGCGCCTCACCCGGGAGCTGGACACCTTCGCCGAGCAGAACGAGACGACCACCCTGCCGGTGCCGATCGCCCTCAACCAGCCGCCCGAGCCGCTGCGGCTCGGCCCGTCCGACGACGCCGAGTGGGCGGCCTTCACCGCCGAGGCGGTGCTCGCCTCGCGCGGGTCGATGGGCAGCGACCTCAGCCGCGACCGGCGGGTGCGCTCCGCGGTGGACCTGGCCTGGATGTCGCTGGCGGCCGAGATCTCCACGGCTGCGGCCCGCGCGCCCGAGGTCGAGTCCGCGGTGATCCCGCTGCGGGCCAGGATCTCGGTACGCGCCGGGCTCGGCAATCTCGCCACCGGCCTGCGCCCGCCGGCCACCGGCCACGACAACCCGCACTTCTTCGACGACGCGGCCTGCGGACGGGCCTGCGTCCTGGCGGTCGTCCACCCCGGCGACCCCGCGGCCGCGGCGGACCTCGCCGAATACGACGCGCGCTACACCCAGGACGAGGACGGTGTGCACGGCGCCCGTGCGATGGCCGCCGCCGTCGCCCTCGCGCTGGTCGGCGCCACGGCGGCGGACTGCGTGGCGGCGGCGCTGCGCCAGTTGCCGCCCGGCTCGGAGATCGCCCGCAACGCGGAGCACGCGGTGGCGCTCGCCCGGGCCGCCAAAGCGGCGGGCGGCCACGGCCGCGGACAGGCGTTCGGCCTGATCCCGCTGCTCGAACACCAGATCATCGACCACGTCTACAGCTACGGCATCGCCGCCGCCGACACCGTACCGGTCGCCCTCGCGCTGGTCCTGGCCAGTGACGGCGCGGTGGACGAGGCGGTGCCCGCCGCCGCGTGCCTGTCGCGGGTCGCGGACTCGGCGCCCGCGCTCACCGGCGCGCTGGCCGGCGCGCTCGGCGGCGCGCGATCCCTGCCCGCCTCGTGGCGGGCCGCTTGCAGAACTCTGGCCGGCTGCGCACTGCCGCGTCTCGCCGGTCTCGATCTCGTGGAGCTGGCCGGACGGCTGGCCGCCATCGAGCCCGCCGTCACCGTTGGGGAAGGACTCGGAACCCATGAAACTGACGCTTGAGGACCGCATCGCCGGTTGCCTGGTCGGCGCCGCCGTAGGCGACGCCCTCGGCGGCCCGGTCGAGGGCTGGACACCGGAACAGATCGCCGAACGGCACGGCGGCCGGGTGCGCGGCATCGTCGGCCCCTTCCACGAGGACTGGCGCACCGCACGCCCCATCGCGCCCTACCACAAGGGTGACGGGCACGTCACCGACGACACCCTGATGACGCAGGCGCTGGTCCGGGTCTACGCCAAGGTCCGCGACCACCTGGACGCGTACAGCATCGCCGAGCACCTGGTGCCCGATCTGATCACCACGCCCCGGTGGATACCCGAACTGGAGGCCGAGGCGCTGCCGTTGCAGCGGATCTTCCTGGCGGAGAAGTGGATCGTGGCCCGGCTGCACTACGGCCATGTGGATCCGAGGGAGGCGGGCGTCGGCAATATCGTCAACTGCGGTGCGGCGATGTACATGGCGCCGGTCGGCGTGGTCAACGCCGGCAATGCGGCGGCTGCTTACGCGGAGGCGCTGGAGGTGGCGGCGCCGCACCAGTCGTCGTACGGGCGCGAGGCGGCCGGGGTCTTCGCCGCGGCCGTGGCGGCGGCCTTCGTGCCGGGTGCCGCCGCGGCGGACGTGGTGGACGAGGTGCTGGGGCTCGCCAAGGACGGTACGCGGGCCGCGATCGAGGCGGTGTGCGAGCGGGCCGCGTCGTACGACGACTGGGAGCAGGCGCTCGGGCCGCTGCGGGAGGCGGTCGCGCCCTTCGACACGGTCGGGCCGCGCTACCGCGAGCCCTCGCTCGGCGCCAGGCGGCCGTCCCGGCTGCACGCCATCGAGGAACTGCCGGTCGCGCTCGGCATGCTGCTGGTCGGCGGCGGCGCGTACGAGCCCGCGGTGCTCGGTTCTGTGAACTACGGGCGGGACTGCGACTCGATCGCCACGATGAGCGGCGCGATCGCCGGCGCGCTCGGCGGCACCGCGGCGGTGCCCGCCGGCTGGAGCGCGGAGGTGGGCCGGGCCAGCCGGCTCGACCTGTACGCTCCCGCCGCCGAACTGAGCGCCGTCACCCGGGAGATCTTCGCCCGGGACACCGAACGCCGCCGCGCTCATGAGACGGCGTTCACGGCTCTGGCGGGAGGGCGATGACGACGCCTGCGGCGGAGGAACTGCGGCTGACCTGGGTCCAGCCGGAGGACCTGCTCGGCCATGAGCTGCGCCAGGCGGCGGAGGACGGCCGCGACGCCGCCGACGTGCGGCGCCGCTGGCTCGCGGCGGGCGGCGCTCTCGCCCCCGACCGTGCGGGCGCCTCCGTCGGCCCGACCCTCCCGGTCCTGCGCACCCTGGCCGAGTCCCTGCTCGACGAACTGGCGTCCGGCATCAGCCCATTGGCCCCCGACGAGCCGACCGCCCTCGCGGCCATCCACGCGGCGTCCCCGGCGCGGCGGCCCACAGGGCTGTTGTCGGTGTCCGTGGCTAGGCAGGCCACGGAGCTGTCCACGTCCGTGCTGGGACAGGCCGCAGCGCCCTCCGGCTCCGAGGCGGACCAGGCGGACCAGGCCGCTGCGCCGACCACGTCCACGGCGGGGCAGGCATCGGAGCCGGGGGGGGGGGGGGGGGGGGGGGGGGGGGGGGGGGGGGGGGGGGGGGGGGGGGCGCCCCCCCCCCCCCCCCCCCCCCCCCCCCCCCCCCCCCCCCCCCCCCCCCCCCCGGGCAGCACCGGCACCGCCGGCGGGCGGCGTGGCACCGGCGGCCGAAGCCGAAGCCGACCGGAGCACGCCCGGCCGGGCAGTCGTTCCGGGCCGCACCGACGTGCCGGATGCCGCCGACCCCGCGGGCGGCACGCTCCCCGGGAGCAGCGCGGGCAGCGCCGTCGCCCCGGACGCGGCCCGCGCCGCGCTCGTGACCCGGCTGGAAGCCGCCTGGCTGGGGCGCGCCGCCGGGTGCCTGCTGGGGAAGCCGGTGGAGAAGCTGACGCTCGGCGGTATCCGGGAGATCGCGGCCGGGACCGGGAATTGGCCGCTGGACGACTGGTTCACCGGGATCGGCCTCGATCCGGCCGTCGCGGCGCGGCATCCGTGGAACCGCCGCAGCCGGCCCACCTCACTGGCCGAGAACATCAACGGGATGCCGGAGGACGACGACCTCAACTTCCCGCTGCTCGGCCTGCTCCTGCTGGAGGCCCACGGCCACGGCTTCGGCACCGTCGACGTGGCGCGGCTGTGGCTGGCCGAACTCCCTGCGGGGCGCACCTTCACCGCCGAGCGGGTCGCGTACCGCAATCTGCTGGACGGGGTCGAGCCTCCGCACACCGCCACCCGGCGCAATCCCTTCCGTGAGTGGATCGGCGCGCTCATCAGGGCCGATGTGTACGGCTGGACGCACCCCGGCGATCCGGCCGCCGCCGCGGACGAGGCGTGGCGCGACGCCGTGCTGACGCACACCGCCAACGGGGTCTACGGGGCGATGTTCGCCGCCGCGGTGATCGCCCGGGCGGCGGGCGGCGGCGTCGACGTGCACGGCTGCCTGGCGGCCGGGCTCGACGTGGTGCCCGCAAAGTCGCGGCTGGCCGGGGCCGTGCGCTTCGGTATCGCGGCGGCCGGCGCCGAGCCGACCGGTACGCCCGCCGGCTTCGCCGAGGTCGTGGACGCGCTGCACGCGGCGTACGGCGACCACCACTGGGTGCACGTACTGCCCAACGCCTGTCTGCTCGCCGCCGCGCTCACCCATGCGGACGGCGACTTCACCGGGTCCATCACCCGTGCGGTGTCGGGAGGGTGGGACACCGACTCCAACGGGGCGACGGCGGGTTCCGTCGCCGGGCTGCTCGCGGGTTCGCCCGCCGCGCTGCCCGGGCGCTGGACCGACCCGCTCAAGAACCGGCTGTCGACCACGGTCGGCGGGCTCGACGGCATCGGCTTCGACACGCTCGCCCGGCGTACCGCCGCGCTCGCGGTCCTCCCGCAGGAAGGCAGCTCATGACCGCATCGACCGCACCACCGGCCGGGATCGCCGTGCTGGGCAGCGCCAACATGGACCTGGTCGCCTACGTCCGGGTCGCACCGGCCCGCGGCGAGACCGTCACCGGGGAGTCGTTCCGTACCGTCGCCGGCGGCAAGGGCGCCAACCAGGCGATCGCCGCCGCGCGGGCGGGCGGCGCGGTCGCGATGATCGGCGCGGTCGGCGAGGACGACTTCGGCAGGCGGCTGCGTGCCGCGCTGGAGGGCGCGGGCGTCGGCACCGGCCGACTGCGTACGGTGCCGGGCCCGAGCGGCACCGCGCACATCGTGGTGGACGGTGAGGGGCACAACGCGATCGTGGTGGTGCCCGGCGCCAACGGCACGGTGACGAAGCTGACGTCCGAGGACGAGGCCGCGATCGGCGCGGCGGGCGCGCTGCTGCTGCAGCTCGAACTCCCGCTGGCCGGTGTGCTGGCCGGGGCGCGGGCGGCCAGGGCGCACGGCGTGCGTACCGTGCTCACGCCCGCTCCCGCCCAGCCGCTGCCGGACGAGCTGCTCGCCGTCACCGACCTGTTGGTGCCCAATGAGCACGAGGCCGCCGCGCTCAGCGGTGCGCGTGACCCGCGCGAGGCGGCCCGCGTGCTGCTCGACGCGGTTCCCGAGGTGGTGATCACGCTGGGCGCGGCGGGCTGCCTGTACGCGGTACGCGGCCGGGAGCCGCTGGCCGTGCCCGCGCTGGCCGCCGACGTGGTGGACACCACCGCGGCGGGCGACACCTTCGTCGGGGCGCTGGCGGTGGCTCTCGGCGAGGGCCGGGCGGTCGCCGACGCGCTCGGCTGGGCGACGGCCGCCTCCGCGCTGTCCGTCGAGCGCCCCGGCGCCTCCTCGTCCATGCCGGACCGCGCGGCCATCGACGCCCGCGCGGCCGCCGCGCACCGCAATCCGTAACGCACCCACCCTCATGAACACCGGAACAGAGGTACGACCCATGCACCATCCCCGTCCGCAGGAGGCGGCCTCCGAGCCCGCCCACCCGTCAGGCACCGCCACCGATCCCGCGGCGGCCCCGTCGGCGACAGGCCCGCTGGCCGGGATGCGGGTGCTCGATCTGGCGACGCTTTTCGCCGGCCCCGGCGCCGCCACCCTGCTCGGCGACTTCGGCGCCGACGTGATCAAGGTCGAGCACCCGCGCAAGCCGGATCCGTCCCGCGGCCACGGCCCGGGGAAGAACGGCGTCGGCCTGTGGTGGAAGCACCTGGGCCGCAACAAGCGCAATGTCACCGTCGACCTGTCCACGCCCGGCGGGCGTGAGGTGCTGCTCAAGCTGGTCGCGTCCGCCGATGTGGTCATCGAGAACTTCCGCCCGGGCACCCTGGAGAAGTGGGGCCTGGGCTGGGAGGAGCTGTCGGCGGCCAATCCGCGGCTGGTGCTGGCCCGGGTCACCGCCTTCGGCCAGTTCGGCCCCTACGCGGGCCGCCCGGGCTTCGGCACTCTCGCCGAGGCGATGAGCGGGTTCGCCGCGACCACCGGCGAGCCGGACGGGCCGCCGACGCTGCCGCCGTTCGGGCTGGCCGACGCGGTGGCCGGGCTCGCGACCGCGTACGCGGTGATGGCCGCGCTGGCGGGCCGCGACCGTACCGGCGCCGGGCAGGTGGTGGACATGGCGATCATCGAGCCGATGCTCGCTGTGCTCGGCCCGCAGCTGCTGTGGTTCGACCAACTCGGCTATGTGCAGCCCCGGATGGGCAACCGTTCGGCCAACAACGCGCCCCGTAACACGTATCGCACGGCGGACGGCAGCTGGCTTGCGGTGTCGTCGTCGGCGCAGTCGGTGGCCGAGCGGGTCCTGCGGCTGGTCGGGCACCCGGAGTTCGCGGACGAGCCGTGGTTCGCGACCGGCACCGGGCGGGCCGCGCACGCCGAGCAGATCGACAAGGTGGTCGGCGAGTGGATCGGACGGCACGACCGGGAGGAGGTGGTGGCCGCGTTCGAGTCGGCGCAGGCAGCGGTCGCCCCGGTCTACGACGTGCGCGACGTGGTCGCCGATCCGCAGTTCCGCGCGCTGGGCACGGTGGCGCGGGTCGAGGACGAGGACCTGGGCCCGCTGCGGATGCAGAACGTGCTCTTCCGGCTGTCGGAGACTCCCGGGGCGATCCGCTGGACCGGCCGCCCGCACGGCGCGGACACCGCCGAGGTGCTGGCCGAACTCGGCCTGACCGCACCGCAGATCGACGCGCTGCGCGAGGAGGGCGCGCTGTGACCCGCGAGGTCCTCGCCACCGCGGTGACGGGCTCGGTGCCCGCCCCCGGCGGCGAGCGGGATGCGGGCGGGCCGCGTGGAGGCGGCCGGGCCGGGATCGTCCTGACCTGGCTGTACGCGCCCGGTGACCGGCCCGAGGTGGTGGCCAAGGCGCTGCGGTCGGGGGCCGACGTGGTGCTGGTGGACCTGGAGGACGCGGTCGGGACCGACCGCAAGGACTACGCCAGGGCCGCGACCGCCGAACTGCTGGCGGAACCGGTCGCGGGTCCCGCGGCCGTGCATGTCCGGGTGAACGCGCTGGACGGCCCGTGGCTCGCCGCGGACCTGGCGGCGCTGGCCGGGCTGCCGGGGCTCGGCGGGCTGCGGCTGCCGAAGGTCGGTTCGCCGGCCGACGTCGGCCGGGTGGTGCGGACGCTGCGTGACGCCCTCGGCGGCGGGGACCTGCCGGGGCTCTTCCCGCTGCTGGAGTCGGCCCTCGGGGTGGAGAACGCCTTCGCCATCGCGTGCGCCGACCCGGCGGTGCGCGGAATCGCACTCGGGGAGGCGGACCTGCGGGCGGACCTCGGGCTCGCGGACGAGGACGCGCTGGCGTGGCCCCGGGTGCGCACGGTGGTCGCGGCCCGCGCGGCGGGGCTGGCGCCACCTGCCCAGTCGATCTATCCGGACGTGCGCGACCTGGCGGGGCTCGCCGCCTCCTGCCGGCGCGGCCGGGCGCTGGGCCTCCTGGGCAGGGCCGCGATCCACCCGCGCCAGCTGGCGGTCATCGAGCAGGCGTATCTGCCGTCGGAGCCGGAGATCGCCGCGGCCCGGGAGACGGTGGCGGCGGCCGACGCGTCGCCGGGCGCGCTGGCGCTGCCCGACGGGCGCTTCATCGACCCCGCGGTGGTGGCCGGCGCCCAGCGGGTGCTGGCGCTCGCGTCGCGGGCGGAGGCGATGGCCTGAGCCGGCCGGGGTACGGCCCGCGGGCCGTACCCCGGCGGGCGCTCGCTACGATCGGCGCCGAGCATCCCCGGCCGAGGAGTCACCAGTGACCAGTGAGGCGTTCTACCGGAGTCTGGGCGGCGGGCGGTACGAGAGCAGCCCGGCGACCGCGGGGCCGTGGGGTCCCAGGACGCAGCACGCGGGCCCGCCGTCCGCCCTCATCGGCCGGGCGATGGAACGCCACGGCGCCAGGCCCGGGATGCGGATCGCCCGGGTGACGCTGGACCTGCCGCGCCCTGTGCCGGTCGGCGACCTCGGCGTGGAGGTGACGACGGTGCACGCGGGCGGCCGTACGGAGCTGCTGGAGGGCCGGATCACCTCCGACGGCAGAACGGTGCTGCTGGCCAGGGCCTGGCGGCTGGTCGCCGCCCCCGCCGGGACACCCGGCCTGAGCCCGCTGCCGCCCGTACCGCCGGTGCCGGGTCCGCAGCCGCCGCAGACGATGGCGGGCGCGTATCCGGACGGCTACGTCTCCGCCATGGAGTGGCGCTTCCCGCCGGGCGCGCCCGGGGCCGCCGAGCCGGGCTTCGACACCCCGGGACCCGGTACGGTCTGGGCGCGGCAGCGGATCCCGCTGGTGGCGGGCGAGGCGGACACACCGCTGACCCGGGCGCTGACGGTGGCGGACACCAGCTGGGCGGTCGCCTTCGAGCTCGACCACCGCGCCGGCCTGGTGATCAACACCGACGTCACCGTGGCGCTCCACCGCGATCCGGTGGGCGAATGGCTGTGCCTGCGGTCCGCGACCGCCGCCGCGCCGGGCGGATCGGGCCTGGCGCACGGCGAGTTGCACGATCCGGCGGGCGAGTGCGGGCGGATCCTCCAGACCCTGCTGGTCACCGAGCGCTGAGCGGTACGGCGCCGGACCCGCCGAGCCTTTCTGTTTTGGGGTGATTTGTCGGCCATAATCGCGGGCAGGGACAGCAGGGACAGTCCGCAGCACCGCAGCACGGCATCCGGCGACACGACAAAGGGTGAACCCATGGCCTCCACCGATCAGGCGGCGCAGAACAGCAGGGGACCGAGCGGCGGGACGCCGCCCGGCACGGCGCAGATCGGGGTGACGGGCCTGGCCGTGATGGGCCGCAACCTCGCCCGCAACCTGGCCCGGCACGGCTACGTCACCGCGGTCCACAACCGCACCGCCGCCCGGACCCGCGCGCTGGTCGAGGAGTTCGGGGACGAGGGCACCTTCGTACCGGCCGAGAGCGCCGAGGACTTCGTCGCCTCGCTCGAACGGCCCCGGCGGATCGTCGTCATGGTCAAGGCCGGCGACCCGACCGACGCGGTGATCGCGGAGTTCGCGCCGCTGCTGGAGTCCGGCGACATCATCGTGGACGCGGGCAACGCGCACTTCGCCGACACCCGGCGCCGGGAGAAGGAGCTGCGCGAGCGCGGCATCCACTTCGTCGGCAGCGGTGTGTCCGGCGGCGAGGAGGGCGCGCTGCACGGCCCGAGCATCATGCCCGGCGGCTCCGCCGAGTCCTATGAAGCGCTCGCGCCGATGCTGGAGGCCATCGCGGCCAAGGCCGACGACGGCTCGCCGTGCGTGGCCCACCTCGGCCCCGACGGCGCCGGGCACTTCGTGAAGATGGTGCACAACGGCATCGAATACGCCGATATGCAGCTCATCGCCGAGTCCTACGACCTGCTGCGGCACGCGCTCGACCTGCCGCCCGAGAAGATCGCGGAGGTCTTCCGCGGCTGGAACCAGGGGCGGCTGGACTCGTACCTCATCGAGATCACCGCGCAGGTGCTGGCGCACACCGACGCCGACACCGGCAAGCCGTTCGTGGACATCGTGCTGGACCAGGCCGAGCAGAAGGGCACCGGGCGCTGGACCGTACAGACCGCGCTCGACCTCGGGGTGCCGGTCAGCGGTATCGCCGAGGCGGTCTTCGCCCGGTCCGTCTCCGGCCACGCCGGCCTGCGCGAGGCCGCGCGCGACCTGCCGGGGCCGACGCCGACGCTGCTGGACAGCGCGGCCTACGACCGCTTCGCCGACGACGTCGAACAGGCGCTGTACGCGTCGAAGATCGTCGCCTACGCGCAGGGCTTCCACCAGATCGCCGCGGGCAGCGCCGAGTACGGCTGGGAGATCGACCAGGGCCGCGTCGCGGCGATCTGGCGGGCCGGGTGCATCATCAGGGCCGCCTTCCTCGACCGCATCAGGGCGGCGTTCGACGCCAAAGCGGATCTGGCGACGCTGCTCATCGACGAGCACTTCGAGGAGTCGCTGCGGGGCGCGCAGAGCGCGTGGCGCCGGGTGGTCAGTACGGCCGCCGAGCTGGGCATCCCCACGCCGGGCTTCGCCGCTGCGCTCGCCTACTACGACAGCCTGCGCGCCGACCGCCTCCCGGCCGCGCTCATCCAGGGCCAGCGGGACTATTTCGGCGCCCACACCTACCGCCGTGCCGACCGCCCGGGCACTTTCCACACGCTCTGGGCCGAGCCGTCCCGCCCCGAGGTCTCCCCGTCCTGACC
>NZ_JAJSYW010000228.1:0-9637 GCF_036815005.1 Streptomyces sp. IBSBF 2435
ACGGTGGCGCCGTCGGGGCCTACCTCGACGGCGGCACCGACGCCTCCGCCCGCGTCAACCGGGCGGCCGCGGAGATGGTCGTCCAGCTCAACCGCTGGCTGACCGACTACGACGTGGCCCTGTCCCTGTGACACCGCTCCCGCCGCGTACCGCTACGGCCAGTTGCCGGTCGCCGGCTCCGCCGTGGACCGGGAAGCCGGGCCCGCGTCCGCGCCGGCGGGCCGGGCCGCTGCGTCCGGACCATCGGGCCGACCGGGTGGGGATGCCGGCGAGGCGGACGGCCGCGGCCCTGCCGTACCGCGTGGCGAGGCCGCGCCACCGCTTCGGTCCGTTGGCGCGGCGTTCGACGGTGCCGCGCTGCGCGTAGGCGTCGCGGCCGAAGGCCGGCGGTCTGCCGCGGCGGAGCCGGCGGCGGCGCCGGTCGGCCGTGATACGGCGTCTGCGCAGGCGGTCGCGGACGGCGCGGGAGGAGTACGCCGTGTCGGCCAGGACCGCACCGGACCGCCTGCGGGGCCGCCCCCCCGCCCGGCGGGGGCGTCACGCCGGTGAACGCGGGTGCGTCGCCGTCCTGCCCCGGGGCCAGGACGAAGACCAGGGGCCTGCACCGGCCGCCGGACACGGGGCGGGGGTGGCGGCCGGTCTGCCCCGGGACCGGCTGAGGGCACGGCCGTGCGGCGCGCCGGCCGGTCGGCGGCGTCGCAGGTCCGTTCGCCACACCCGGGCAGGGGCCGGTCCCGGTCGCTGCTCTGGCACGAGCCCGGTGGGTGTTCCGGTTGAGTAGGCGTACTCATGCCGGGCGAGGGGCGGCTGCCGCACGCTGGTCGCACAGCGTGCGGCGTATCGACCGGCTGCCCGCCGCTGACACAGCAGCAGCAGCCGATCCCAGGGAGACTCCGTGTCAAAGCGCATCGTCGCCACCTCGCTCGTCTCAGCTGCCGCCGTCGCTGCCGACGCCTTCGTGATGGCCCCGCGGACGCCGCGGGGTCCGCGGAGCGGCCATCATGAAGGCCGCGGCCCACTGCGCCCCCTCGGCCGGCGGTGCCGGGCCGTCGCTGGCTTTCACCGCTACCGTGGCCGGCGGCTCGGGCGTGCAGAGCCTGAAGGCGCTGGTGTGGCCGGCGAGTTCGGGCCCGGCGCCCAGGGCCGGTGAGACGAAGGCCGTCGAGAACGCCACGTGCAGGACGGCGTCGTCCACGACCTCGCTGTGTACCTACGGAATGAAGGACTCCGCCAAGGACGCGGCTGCGATGCCCGGGGGCACCCGGTATGTCTCCGCGCTCGCCACGGCCAAGGACCGTGACACGACCTTCGCGCCCAGTGCCGCGACCTTCACCGTCGAGCACTGACACAGGAAGACACGGTTGGAATCGAACGGCAGGGGTGGCGGTATGAGGGAAAAGGCGCGGGCGGCGGAGCGGCGCCGGGGGCCGGTGGTGGCGCTCGGGGCGGTGCTGGTGATCATGGCGGTGTCCGGGTGGCAGCCGGTGGACCGGGTGACGTGGGTGATGGAGACGTTCTGGGTGATCATCGGAGTGCCGCTGGCCCTCGCGCTCTGGCGCCGGTTCCCGCTGACCGACCTGCTGTGCTGGCTGCTGGTGCTGCACGCTCTCGTGCTGGCGGTCGGCGGCCACTGGACGTACGCCCAGGTCCCGGCCGGGAACTGGGTGCGGGACACCCTCGGACTCTCCCGCAACCCCTACGACCGGCTCGGCCACCTCATGCAGGGCTTCGTCCCGGCCATCCTGGTACGGGAGCTACTGGCCAGAACATCGCCGCTGCGCCGCAGCCGGTGGCTCGCGCCGCTCACGGTCTGCGCCTGCCTGGCCTTCAGCGCCTTCTTCGAGATGCTGGAATGGTGGTCGTCCCTGATCGGCGGCCACTCCGCGGACGCTTTCCTGGCCACCCAAGGCGATGTCTGGGACACCCAATGGGACATGTTCTGCTGCCTGATCGGGGCAGTCCTCTCCGTATTGCTGCTCAGCCGCGTCCACGACCGCGCCCTGGCCGCACTCGCCCCGGGCACGACAGGCGGTACCGCCCAGGACGCAGCCGTGCCGCTGCGGACGCCGGCCCGCAGCGGCACGGCCTTTCAGCAGCAGAGGTAGGAGACAGGAGCGGGTGCCCAGCTCTCAGCGGCCGGTCGACCGAATCCGTGACGCGCGATCCCCTCGCCCACGCCGGCAGCGCGAGGCATGCTTCTGCCTGACAACGGCGTCGGCGTGTCCGCGGGCACCTGCACCTGGCATCTCCGGGGCAGGCACCAGCGGCCCGGACCCGGTTCCGATACCACGCCGGCCGGCCGAGGAACCGTACGAACTCGATGATCACCCACTGGCCGTCGGCGATCGAGCTGCCTGCCATCACGGTGCCGGTCCGGGAGGGCAGGAACTGGTCATCCGGTTCCTGCCCGACATCCTGGTGCTCCTGCGCCGTCGCCGGCCGCCGCGGTGTACCGATCGAGCGGACGACCGCGAGCGTCACCGGCGCCTCACCCCACTTCACCGCAGTCGGCCATGCGCCACGGATACCGGCAAAACGTCATGGATCATGACGGAACGAAGGGATCTGCCCATGCGTCGCACCACCTGAACCTATGTGCGATCGGTGAGCGACGCGACGTGCGATCCATGGTAGGGTCTGGCGCGGAGGTGAGCCTTGTGCCCACTGGGAATCCGCTGTTCAGCGCCATCGACGCACTGCTGGAGCAGGTCCCGACCGATGACCTGCCGCCCCCTGTCGAACGCAAGCGGCTGCGGGAGGCCGCAGGACTGAGCCAGACCCAGATCGCCACCGCACTCGGCACGCGCCGCGAGGCGGTCGGGAACTGGGAGGGAGGGAAGACCGAGCCGCGCCCGCCGCAGCGCGCCGCCTACGCGCGGCTGCTGGAAGGCCTCGCGCAGCGCTTCCCCGCCCCGGAGTCGGCTGCGGCACCGGCAGCGACCCCGCAGCCGGCGCCTGCGGCACCCGAGACAGTCACCGCCCCGGCCGCGCCGATGGCGCCGGCGCGGCCCGCGTCGACGACATCGGCCACGGGCACGGCGCGCGGTCCCGCGACAGCCGCCGGGAGTACGTCGACGTCACGCCGCCCCGGGGGGAAGAATGCGGCCCCGAAGTCCGCCCCCGCCCCGGCTGCGGTGGATCGGTGGTTCGCGCACGGGCCGCTGGGTGTGCTGGACGGCGACGGGTCGCTGTACGGCGCGGGCGGGCTGGTGTTGGAGTGCCCGGCCGCCACGGTGCCGGATTTGGTCGCGTGGACGCTGGCGGAGGCGAGGCTCGGTGCGGGCCGGCTGCACCGGTCGGGCAAGGACTCCGACCCGCTGATCGTGCTCACCGCCGCGGCGGTCGAGCGGCTCGGGCTGCCGGAGCGCCTGGAGGACCGCCGCTCCATGCGGCTGCCGGAGGACCACAAGGTCGTGAAGCAGATCGCACGGGCGAAGTGGCAGCTGACCCGGCGCGGGTTCGGGCCGTGGGCCCGGGTCTACCGGCCGGCCAAGGGCAGCGAACGGCAGTGCGTACAGCTCGCTGTGCTGCCGTGGGGCGCATTGGACTCCCGGGCGTGGGGCGAGGCGGACCAGCTGCCGCCGGCGGAGCTCGCGCGGGTGCTGACCGCCTACGCGGCCCGGGTGCTGACCCCGCGCGGCTCCACCGCGGTCGCCGGCCTGGAGCTGATGACGGCGCTGCGGCCGCCGACGCGCGCTGTCCGGGACGAGGGGACGGACAGGTGGGTGTCCGGGGCGGTGCCCGGCTCGCTCACCGTGGCGGTCGACCCGGCGCCGCCGGAGGCCCCCGGCGAACACCCCGTCGTCGCCGCGCTCTTCCCGCGCACGTACGAGCGCACCCCGGCCGAAGTGCTCGATGAGGAGGCGTTCGACTGGATCCGGTCCACCGAGCTGCTCACCGATGCCGAGTGCTCGCAGCCGTTCGCGGTCGGCATCGACGTGAACACCGCGTTCCTCGCGGCCGCGAACAGGCTGGTGGTCGGCCTGTCCGGACCCGAGCACGTCAAGGCGCCGCGGTTCGACAAGTCCGTGCCGGGCTCGTGGCTGGTCGACCTGTCCGGCATCGAGCTGGACCCGCGGCTGCCGTCGCCGTTCACGCCGCACGGCGGGCGCCCGACCGGCCCGGCCTGGTACGCCACCCCCACCCTCGCCTACGCGCAGGAGCTGATCGGGCAGTTCGGGCTGGCGGTGGAGCTCCGCCCGATCGAGGCGTACGTCCGGCGCGAGACCGGGCCGTATCTGGACCCCTGGTACAAGCACCTGGCGGAGGCGTACAAGGCGACGATGGCCGACCTCGGAATCACCGCCGACCTGTCCCCGGCGGCGTTCCTGGACGCGATGGCCGGCCACAAGGCCACAGATCCGGGCATGGCGATGGTGCTGTCCGCGATGAAGTCCACCGTGAAGGGCGGCATCGGCAAGCTGCGTGAGCGGCCGCAGGGCACGAAGTACCGGCCCGGCGAGCGGTGGCCGGCCCTGGAGCGCCCCACGTGGCGCCCCGACATCCGGGCGGCGGTCATCTCGGCGGCCCGGGTCAACATGCACAGGAAGCTGGTGAAGACCGCGCTCGCCACGCATCCCGGCCCCGCGCCGACCGGTGCCGTGGTGTTCGGCGAGGACGCGCTGCTGCCGATCGCGCTGCTGTCGGACTGCGCGGTCTACCCCTCGCCGGGGCCGTCCCCGCTGGACGTCCTGCCCTACGACGCGGCTGGGAAGCCGGCGCCGGGCACGTTCCGGCTCGGCGTCTCGCCCGGCATGGTCAAACACGAGGGCACGCAGCCCCTGTTCTGGGCGGTGGAGCTCATGGAACAGCAGCACAATCCGGCCCGGCACATCAAGGGCGACGGCCACGACGCCGCTGACGAGGGGGAGTAGACCGTGGGCGACACCATCGTCGCGGTGGCCGGCACCCTGCTCGGCGGCCTGCTCACCGCGCTCCTGCAGTCCCGCCACTCCCGCGAGACCCGCCGTGACGAGCGCGCGGAGCGCCGCGCGGCCGACCTGCGGGCGGCCCTCGGTGCCCTGGTGGCGGCGATAGGCGACCACCGCCGCGCCATGTGGCACCGCGAGCACCTGCGCCTGACCGGCGCCCCGCAAGCCGACTGCGACTCCGCCCGGGCCGCCAGCCGCACCACCCGCTCCGCCGTCACCGCCCCGCTGGTCGCGGTCTCCATCCTCGAGCCCGACCTCGCAACCGCCGCCCGCACCGCCGCCCTGGCCGCGTTCGACATGCGCGGCGCCGCCGACCTGGGCGCCCTCACCACCCAGCGCCAGTTCGCCGTCACCGCCACCGACGACCTGGTCGCCGCCGCCGGCCGGGCCCTGAGCCAAGGGGATTGAGACGTGGGCGAGATCGAAGACGCGCTGCAACGGGCGGCCGGGAACACGGCGACGCGCCCGATCCCGAAGTCCGCGCAGGCGCAGATGCGGTTCCTGCTCAAGGCGGAGAGGGGCTCCACCCGCGCCCTGGCGGCCCGGATCGGGGTCACCCAGCGCACGGTGGAGCGCTACCTCAAGGGCCAGCTGCGCCGCCCCCGCAGGGACCTGGCGGCCCGCCTGGAGCGCGAGGTCCGCAAGGACTGGCAGCCCCGTGTGCAGCAGCGGGCGAAGAAGAAGGCCGCGGTGTCGGGCGGCATCGTGATCGAGACCCGCGCCCGGTTCGGGTTCACCGCGGCACCCGGGTCGACGGACGACGGGCGTATGCGGCGGATCACCCAGCACCTGCCGCCCGCCTACGCCAGCCGGCTGTTCGACGCGCAGGCCGCCGGCGCCACCGAGCAGCAGCTGCAACGCATCGCTGCCGAAGGACTCCAGGAGATCTACTTCAAGGACCGCGGCCGCCGCGCAACGGACTTGGAAGTGGAGTTCACCGACATCGACTACATCGAGCTGGACTTCTGAGCCCGTGGCCGGCCAGGTGTGACCGGCGGGTACCGGATCACGGCCACGGGATCCGGTACCCGGTCACAGAGTGCTGGTCAGCGATGGGGACTTCCCCGCCGGAGACTGACTGAGAACACGGTGTGCCGGACTGTTCCCGCTCCGTAGACCGACTCGGACCGTCAACCTCAGGAGGCTGCTGTGCTGCGGACCAGGCGCACGGGTCCGATCGTGGTCGGAGTTGCGGTGGGAGTTTTGGCGCTGGGGACCGCAGAGGGGCTGTAGCCGACACCGCTCCGGCGGGAAGCTACGTGGTCCACCGGACCGGGACGCTGAGCATCGCAGGTCCGGCGGCAGCAGCGTGCACGCTCTTCGCGAACAAGCCGAACTACAGCGGCTCGACGATCACCGGGACCGGTGGATCCTCCTCGTGCACCGGCTCAGTGGCCAGTTGCTCGAGTGAGGTCACTCGTCAGTGCTACCTCATCAGGCCCGCACTGTAGGAGCCTGCTGGGGCGAGCGCGAGGCAGTCGCTGTCCGCACGCCGAACCCGGTGGCGAGCGGGGCGTACGTGTGTCCGACGCGCAAGTGGGCCAGGGCGAGAGGGGCTTGGCGGCCGGCGGTCAGCCGCCGCCAGCGGGAGTCGATGGCACGGCGGTGCCGCGGCAACTGATCTGCAAGGAAGCGGAGCGCGGAACTGGACACGTCCACGCCGGACGGCTGACAAGCGTGCGAAGCCTGTGGTGGAGACGGTTCTCCTGGCCGAGAACCCGTCTACCAGGGGCTTCGCTTCGTTGTCACCCCAAGTGCGCAGCCACGTCAGCAGGTTGGAAAACGCCCAGTGCCGACTTCACGCCATTTGGCGTGATTCCCGGTGGTGTCGCCAGTTTCCAGCTCCTACGCTGAATTCCCGAGCCGTAGGAGAAAACATGTCGCATACGCATACGAAGACCAGAACCGGCGTTCATGCCCTGGTCAGCGCAGCCCTGGTGACAGGCGCCCTTCTCGCATGCGCCGGACAGGCACAGGCAGCCACCACCGTCCATTGCGGTGATGTCCTGATCAACAGCGGCTTCTACAACTGCGACCCGTTCACCGACACGGGCGGCCCATACACCTTCAACGCGGACACCTGGAGGCAGTGGAACCCCCTTACCGGCGGAAGCTACGTGGCGGGTCACAACGTGCGCGCCACCTGCGAGAGCGTGACGCCGACCAGCAGCGGCATGTACATCGGAAACAACTGCACGCCCCTGACACCCCAGTAACCACATCACCGCACCGCTCCGGACGACCACGAAGGCGGTCGGCATTGCCGATCATCGGCACAACAGAGGACACGGCCGGGGCGCGGAAGTGCATGCCGGTCGGGAGGGCCAGGAGCCGGCCGTGCTTGTGGCCCTGGCTGGGCAGGTGGATCTGCAGGTCGTATCCACCAGCCGTCCGGTTCCCGGCGCCGGGACTTCACTACGGCGTACAGCTGCTGCCCGTCCGGGAGGGCCACGTCGGCCTGCGGTCTGCGGCAGCGCAGCCGGCTGCGCCTGGCCCTGCTTGTGGTCCGGGGCATCGCTGATCCCTCCCGTCTAGCTCGATTACCTGGTCGAATTCGTCTGTTCCCTAGTCGCCGTCGTCACCGGACCGCTGCAGGCGCCGGCGCCGGTTCTTGTCCGGTCGGCGCACCAGCTTCCCCGCGGCGAGCATCACGGTCGCCACGCCACGGACCCAGCGGGGACCGCCGCGCTCCGCCCACACCACACACGCACATCCACCGACGGCGAGCACCAAGACGCCGAGCAGTATCAGACCCACCATGTTCCCCGCCTCTACGTTCATGCGTACTGTCCCGCTGATCGTGTCAGGTCGGGCGGTCCACGGACGCCACTCCCGCAGCCCGTCGCGGAACGCCGGTGAGCGGTGCGGCGGTCGGGCGACCGGTGGGGTCGCTCACCCGCCGTGCTCCGAACCGGTACGTACCGGTGGGGGACGCCGTATACGGGTGGGAGACCCCTCTTGCCGCAGCCGCGCCGGAGCTCGCCGAGCACGTGGTGGCGTTCGACGCAGATCGCCCGGCGACACCGGGAAGCCGGCCTGCTGGCCGTCGCAGCCGCTGCCGAGAGGCCCATCCCGGCCGACGGTACGTGACGACCACCCAGGGACGCGCCGATCAGGCCCCTGGCCGGCGTCGCCGTCCTCACCCGCGGGCGGCGCTGCGGGCCGGGTTCCCGGGGAAGTGACGCCGGCAAGGGCCCCGAGCACACGCTCGTTGTCGGCCATTGGCCGAACCCGACTGCACAGCCGCTGACATGCGGCCCGGCCGGCGGTGCAGGCGGCGGCCGATGGGGCGGGCGGGCTCCGTGGAGCCGCAGGGTGGCCGAAAATCAGCGCAACTGTTCCATGACAAGGGGTGATCGGAGCCGCCCGGGGCAGACCTTGCCCCGGAAGCGGCCGTCGCGTGGGGACGGGGGTCCGCCCTGCGAGCATCGCCGCCGCGGTGCCGGACCGATGGGGGTAAGTGGATGAACCTTCGAACAAAATCCGCCGTCCTACTGGGCGCTGCCCTGTGGGCAGCCGCGTTCGTGACACCGGCCGTGGCCGACCCGGCCCCGGCCGCGGTCTCGACCACGTACCAGATCGACGCCCGGCACAACGGCAGCCTCACGGACGGCGCGCTGGCCGCGCCGCCGCTGAGCAGGAAATGGTCCCGCGACCTCGGCGGGAACGTCTCCTACCCCGTCGTGGCCGGCGGCCGGGTCTTCGTCACCGTGGCCGCCCCGGACGAGGACGGCACTACTCTCTACGCCCTCGACGCGCGCACCGGCCAGAACGCCTGGAACCCCGTCAAGCTGGGCGGCCTGTACTGGTGGTCCGCGCTCGCCTACGGCGGCGGGCGGCTCTACGCCCTGACCTACGAGGGCCGGCTGACCGCGTTCAACCCCGCCACCGGCGCGCCGATCTGGTCCGTCGCGCTCGACGGGCAGCACTCCTTCACCTCCCCGCCGACCTTCTCCGGCGGCGTCGTCTACACCGGCGGTGCCGGATACGGCGGCACCGTCTACGCGATGGACGCCGCGACCGGCGCGGTGCGCTGGACGCAGTCCGTCGAGAACGGCGACGACAGCTCGCCGGCCGTCACCCCCACCGGCGTCTACGTCTCGTACGCGTGCGAGCAGGCGTACGCCTTCGACCCCGCCACCGGCAGCCCGGCCTGGCACCACGAGACGGGATGCGAGGGCGGCGGGGGCCGCACCCCGGTGGTCGCGGGCGACGGCAGCGTCTGGATCCGCGACAACTTCGACATGGCACCCGTGGTCCTCGATCCCGCGACCGGGACGACGCGCGCCACGTACGCGGACTCCGGCCCGATCCCGGCCCCGGCGATCGACGGCCACCAGGGCTACTTCGTCGCCGACGGCGTCCTCAGGGAGCGGTATACCCCGACCCTGGCCACCCGGTGGACGTTCCAGGGCGACGGCCAGATCAGCACGGCCCCGATCGTCGTCAACGGCTACGTCTACGTCGGCTCCCGGTCGGGCCAGCTGTACGCGGTCAGCGGCGCCACCGGGAAGTCCGTGTGGTCCACGGCCGTCGGCGCGCCCGTCCAGGCGCCCAACGAGGACGACGTCTCCCAGCCGCTGACCGGCCTCGCGGCGGGCGGCGGCCTCGTGGTGGTCCCGGCCACCCACCTGCTGGCGGCGTACGGGCAGTCCATGCGCCAGGAGTGGATCTGCTGCATGCCGCGGTTCAGCTTCTCCGCGAGG
>NZ_JAJSYW010000229.1:0-7355 GCF_036815005.1 Streptomyces sp. IBSBF 2435
GGGGGGGGGGGGGGGGGGGGGGGGGGGGGGGGGCCCCCCCCCCCCCCCCCCCCCCGCCGCCGAGCCTGACGGAACGGTCCTGAGCGGATACCCGCTCAGGGATTGCTGGACTACTTGGCCTTCTCGAGGATCTCCACGACGCGCCAGCGCTTCGTGGCGGAGGTCGGCCGGGTCTCCATCAGGAGGACCCGGTCGCCGATGCCCGCGGCGTTCTGCTCGTCGTGCGCCTTGAGCTTGTTGGTGCGGCGGATGACCTTGCCGTACAGGGCGTGCTTGACGCGGTCCTCGACGGCGACCACAACGGTCTTGTCCATCTTGTCGCTCACCACGAGGCCCTCACGGGTCTTGCGGAAGCCGCGCTGCTCGTCGGTCGTCTCAGTCACATTCTTCTCGCTCATCAGGCGCTCTCCACCGTCTCCACCGTCTCGATGCCCAGCTCGCGCTCACGCATGAGGGTGTAGATCCGGGCGATGTCCTTGCGGACGACCCTGAGCCGGCTGTTGTTCTCAAGCTGTCCCGTGGCCGCCTGGAAGCGGAGGTTGAACAGCTCCTCCTTGGCCTCACGCAGCTTGCCGACGAGTTCCTCGTCGCCCAGCTGGCGCAGCTCGGTCGCCTTGGTACCGGCCGCCATCACGACTCACCTGCCTCGCGCCGCACGATGCGGCACTTCATCGGAAGCTTGTGCGCGGCGCGGGTGAGCGCCTCGCGGGCAACCTTCTCGTTCGGGAAGGACAGCTCGAACATCACCCGTCCGGGCTTGACGTTCGCGATCCACCACTCCGGCGAACCCTTACCGGAACCCATGCGGGTCTCGGCCGGCTTCTTGGTCAGCGGGCGGTCCGGGTAGATGTTGATCCAGACCTTGCCGCCACGCTTGATGTGCCGGGTGATGGAGATACGAGCGGACTCGATCTGCCGGTTGGTCACATACGCGGGGGTGACGGCCTGCAGGCCGTACTCGCCGAACGCCAGCTCGGTACCGCCCTTGGCCTGTCCGCGGCGCGTCGGGTGGTGCTGCTTGCGGTGCTTGACCCTACGGGGGATCAGCATGGTACTTAGCCTTCCGTTCCGGGGGTCTCGGCGGCCGGGACCTCAGCGGCGGGCGCGTCGGCCTTGGGGGCCTGGGTGCCTTCCGTCTGAGGACGACGGCCGCGGCCACCGCGCTCGCCACCGCGCTCGCCACCACGGCGCTGCGGACGCTCGTTGCCGCCGCCGCGGGCCGGACGGTTGCCCGCCCTGGCAGCCGCGTTGTCGGCACGGACCTCGGCGATGTTCTTGACATTGCCCTTGTAGATCCAGACCTTCACACCGATCCGGCCGAAGGTGGTCTTGGCCTCGAAGAAGCCGTAGTCCACGTTCGCCCGCAGGGTGTGCAGCGGGACGCGGCCCTCTCGGTAGAACTCCGAGCGGGACATCTCGGCGCCGCCGAGACGGCCGCCGCACTGGATCTTGATGCCCTTGGCGCCGGCCTTCAGCGTGCCCTGCATGCTCTTGCGCATGGCACGGCGGAAGGAGACGCGCGAGGACAGCTGCTCGGCGACGGCCTGAGCCACCAGCTGAGCGTCCATCTCCGGGTTCTTGACCTCAAGGATGTTCAGCTGGACCTGCTTGCCGGTCAGCTTCTCCAGGTCACCGCGGATACGGTCGGCCTCCGCGCCGCGGCGGCCGATGACGATGCCCGGCCGCGCGGTGTGGATGTCGACGCGGACGCGGTCACGGGTGCGCTCGATCTCCACCTTGGAGATGCCGGCCCGCTCCATGCCCTGCGTCATCATCCGGCGGATGGCGACGTCTTCCTTGACGTAGTCCTTGTACAGCTTGTCGGCGTACCACCGGGACTTGAAGTCCGTGGTGATGCCGAGCCGGAACCCGTACGGGTTAACCTTCTGGCCCATTACCGGGTCCCTTCCTTGCTGGCGACGACCACGGTGATGTGGCTGGTCCGCTTGCGGATCCGGTAGGCACGGCCCTGGGCGCGCGGCCGGAACCGCTTCAGGGTCGGGCCCTCGTCCACGTACGCCTCGCTGATGTACAGCGACTCGGCGTCCGTGTGGTCGTAGTTGTGCGCGGCGTTGGCAATGGCGCTGTCGAGCACCTTGCCGACCGGCTCGCTCGCGGCCTGCGGGGTGAAGCGCAGGATCGCCTGAGCCTCCGTGGCATCCAAGCCACGGATGAGGTCCACCACGCGGCGGGCCTTCATGGGCGTGACGCGGATGTACCGCGCCTGGGCCCTGGCTTCCATGGTCGTCCCTTCAGTGTCTGTCTTCGTCGTCACGGTTCAGCCCACTCAGCGACGCCGCGACTTGCGGTCGTCCTTCTCGTGCCCGCGGAAGGTGCGGGTCGGTGCGAACTCGCCGAGCTTGTGGCCGACCATCGACTCAGTGACAAACACCGGGACGTGCTTACGGCCGTCGTGCACCGCGATCGTGTGGCCGAGCATCGCCGGGATGATCATCGAGCGGCGGGACCAGGTCTTGATGACGTTCTTGGTGCCTGCTTCGTTCTGGACGTCCACCTTCTTGATGAGGTGGTCGTCGACGAAGGGCCCCTTCTTGAGACTGCGCGGCATCTGAACCCGCTCCTAGCGCTTCTTGTTCGTCTTGCGGCGGCGGACGATGTACTTGCTCGATGCCTTCTTCGGCGAGCGCGTACGACCTTCCTTCTGACCCCAGGGCGAGACCGGGTGGCGACCACCGGAGGTCTTGCCCTCACCACCACCGTGCGGGTGGTCCACCGGGTTCATGGCGACACCGCGGACGGTCGGGCGTACGCCCTTCCACCGCATACGGCCGGCCTTGCCCCAGTTGATGTTCGACTGCTCGGCGTTGCCGACCTCGCCGATGGTGGCGCGGCAGCGGACGTCGACCATCCGGACCTCGCCGGACGGCATACGAAGGGTGGCCATGGTGCCCTCCTTCGCCAGCAGCTGGACCGAAGCGCCCGCGGAGCGGGAGATCTTCGCGCCGCCACCGGGCCGGAGCTCGATCGCGTGGATCGTGGTACCGACCGGGATGTTGCGCAGCGGCAGGTTGTTGCCCGGCTTGATGTCGGCGTTGGCGCCGTTCTCGATCCGGTCGCCCTGCTGGAGCTTCGCGGGGGCGAGGATGTAGCGCTTCTCGCCGTCCGCGTAGTGCAGCAGCGCGATGCGCGCGGTGCGGTTGGGGTCGTACTCGATGTGCGCGACCTTGGCGGGCACGCCGTCCTTGTCGTGCCGACGGAAGTCGATGACACGGTAGGCGCGCTTGTGGCCACCACCTTGGTGGCGAACGGTCACACGACCGGCGTTGTTACGGCCGCCCTTGCTGTGCAGGGGGCGGACCAGCGACTTCTCCGGCGTGGACCGCGTGATCTCGACAAAGTCGGCGACGCTGGAGCCACGACGGCCCGGGGTCGTCGGCTTGTACTTGCGGATACCCATTTCTCAGTCCTCGGATGATTCCGGACTTCTGAACGGCCAGCCTCCGTTAGGAGACCGGGCCGCCGAAGATGTCGATTCGGTCGCCCTCGGCGAGGGTCACGATGGCGCGCTTGGTGTTGGCACGCTTGCCGAAACCGGTGCGGGTGCGCTTGCGCTTGCCCTGCCGGTTGATCGTGTTGACCCCGGTGACCTTGACCTGGAAGACCGCCTCGACGGCCTGCTTGATCTGGGTCTTGTTGGCGCGCGGGTCGACGACGAACGTGTACTTGTTCTCGTCCAGCAGCGCGTAGCTCTTCTCGGAGACCACGGGCTTGATCAGCAGGTCACGGGGATCCGTGTAGGTCTTGCTGGTGATCTCGGTCTGCTCGGCCATCAGGCGTCGCTCCCTTCCAGCTCGGCCTCGTCGACACCGGCGCCGGTGAAGCGGTCGAACGCGCCCTTGGTGAAGACCACGTCGTCGGAGACGAGCACGTCGTACGTGTTCAGCTGACCGGCCTCCAGGATGTGCACCTGGGGCAGGTTGCGTGCGGACAGCCAGGCGGCCTCGTCGGCCCGCTCGAGGACCAGGAGCACGTTCTTGCGCTCACTGATCTTGCCGAGCAGCGTCCTGGCGGCCTTGGTGGACGGCGACTCGCCCTCGATCACGCCGGTGACGACGTGAATGCGGTTGTGGCGCGCCCGGTCGGTCAGGGCACCGCGCAGGGCGGCCTTGACCATCTTCTTCGGGGTGCGCTGCGAGTAGTCGCGCGGCACCGGTCCGTGCACGACGCCACCGCCGGCGAACTGCGGCGCGCGGGTCGAGCCCTGGCGGGCGCGGCCTGTGCCCTTCTGGCGGTACGGCTTGCGGCCACCACCGCGGACCTCGCCACGCGTCTTGACCTTGTGCGTGCCCTGGCGGGCAGCGGCCAGCTGCGCGACGACGACCTGGTGGATCAGCGGGATGCTGACCTTGGCGTCGAAGATCTCTGCCGGGAGCTCTACGGTCCCGGTCGTGTCGCCCGCGGGCGACAGGATGTCAATGGTGCTCATATCCTCAAGCCCCCTTGGCCGCGGTGCGGACCAGGACGAGGCCGCCGTTCGGGCCCGGGATCGCGCCCTTGATGAGCAGCAGTCCCTTCTCCGCGTCAACGGCGTGGACGGTCAGGTTCTGAGTGGTGACCCGCTCGTTGCCCATACGGCCCGCCATGCGCATGCCCTTGAAGACACGCCCAGGGGTGGCGCAGCCGCCGATGGAACCCGGCGAGCGGTGCTTGCGCTGGACGCCGTGGCCGGCGCCGAGGCCCTTGAAGTTGTGACGCTTCATGACACCGGCGAAGCCCTTGCCCTTGCTCTTGCCGGTCACGTCGACCTTGATACCGGCCTCGAACACCTCGGCGGTGATCTCCTGGCCGAGCGTGTACTCGGCCGCGTCGGCGGTACGCAGCTCCACCAGGTGGCGGCGCGGGGTGACGTCGGCCTTGGCGAAGTGGCCCTTGAGGGGCTTGTTCACCTTGCGCGGGTCGATCTCGCCGAAGGCGATCTGGACCGACTCGTAGCCGTCGGCGTCATTCGTACGGACCTGGGTCACGACGTTCGGGCCGGCCTTGACCACGGTCACAGGGACGACACGGTTGTTCTCGTCCCAGACCTGGGTCATGCCGAGCTTCTCGCCCAGGATGCCCTTGATCTGCTTGGTCATCTTTCCGCGCCTCTCAGAGCTTGATCTCGATGTCGACGCCGGCCGGAAGGTCCAGGCGCATCAGCGAGTCAACGGTCTTGGGCGTCGGGTCGAGGATGTCGATCAGGCGCTTGTGCGTGCGCATCTCGAAGTGCTCGCGCGAGTCCTTGTACTTGTGCGGCGACTTGATGACGCAGTACACGTTCTTCTCAGTGGGCAGCGGCACCGGGCCCGCGACCTGCGCACCAGTACGCGTCACCGTCTCGACGATCTTCTTCGCCGAGGAGTCGATGACTTCGTGGTCGTAGGCCTTGAGCCGGATGCGGATCTTCTGTCCCGCCATGGCTACTCCGTAGTCCTTGTCTCTATTCAGCTCCGGCATCCGCTTGCTCCGACCCACGCGGTCGGGCGTGTCGCGCCCCTCGCCATGATTTTCCGCATGCGGAATTCCCTGCCAGGGGTTTGCGTGGGAGATAACACCCACCGGATGCCTGGCCGGAGCCGCACTGACGCTTCCCGGAAGATTCCCGTACGTCCGCCCCAGCGCTGCCCACCTGGGCAGTTAGGGCGACGAGTACCGTGGGACTCGCTTCCGGTCCTCCCGACGGGAGGCGCGCAGCATCGGCGCTCGACCGAGCAACTTGGGTAGTCTGCCATACGGGCCGCACCGGACGCCAATCGAGCCGGGTAGCTTACCCCTCGGTGCTCGGCCCCCAAACGCGGGCGGCCGGTCCCACGCCATGGGCAGGGCTTTACGCCCCCTGGTATGCCGCGGGTAAAGTCGCCAGCCCGACGAGAGGCCCGCTCGTGAGTATGACCAGCCGCACCCCGGGGCAGCCGCTGCCCGAGCAGGCAGGGCCCGCCCCCGTGCGCGAGCCGCAGGCAGCGGCCCCGGGCGGCGCCAAGGCGAAGCCGGTACGGCTGGCCGCCGTCGACGCGCTGCGGCTGGTGGCGGCGCTCTCCGTGGCGGCTTACCACTTCCTGGGCACGGGCACCGCCCAGTACTGGGGAACCGATCCGCGCGACTTCGCCCGGCCGCTGCACCAGGCGAGCATGTACGGCTGGCTGGGCGTCGAGGCGTTCTTCGTGATCAGCGGGTTCGTGATCTGCATGAGCGGCTGGGGCCGCACCCCGGGCCAGTTCGCCGTCTCCCGGCTGTCGCGCCTGTACCCGGCCTATTGGGCCGCCCTCGCGCTGATCGTGCTGTACCGGGTGCTGCTCGCCATGCGGCAGGGCGATGCGAGCGGGATACCCGACCTCCGGCAGATCGTCGGAAACCTCACGATGGCTCCCGAGCAGGTGGGCGTCCACGAGCTGAACGGCGTCGTGTGGACCCTGTGGGTCGAGGCCCGCTTCTACCTCCTGATGGCCGTGGTCCTGGCCTTCGGTACGACCTACCACCGGATGCTCGGCTTCTGCACGGCCTGGCTGGCGCTGGCCGTGGTCACCCGGCAGATGCACGTCGCCCTGCTCGACCAGGTCGTCCAGAGCGACTGCGCGGGCCTGTTCATCGCGGGGATCGTCCTCTACCTGATGTACCGCTTCGGCCGGAATCTGCTGCTGTGGACCATGCTCGGGCTGGCCTGGGCCTACGAGCTGGTCGCCCTGCACGACCGGACGTACTACCACATGCGGGACACGGCCGGCCCCAAGATCGCCGTGTCCTGGCCGGTCTGCGCGCTGCTGCTGACCGGCTTCCTGGCGCTGCTCGCCCTGTGTGCCTTCGGCCCGCTGCGACGGCTGCAATGGCGCTGGATGGTCACCGCGGGCATCCTGACCTACCCCTTCTACCTGGTGCACCTGACCCTGGGCACGGCCCTGGGCGTCAACCTGACCAACCACGGGCCGGCGCTGGGTCCCTGGGTCAACCTGCTGACGACCCTGGCCGCGATGCTGGTGCTGTCCTGGCTGATCCACAAGCTCGTGGAGAAGCCGCTGGGCCTCGCGATGCGGCGCGGCCTGGCCGCTGGGCTCAACCCGCCCACGGCGAGAGCGGAGGCGGCGGCTGCCGCGGCGGCCAAGGCGAAGGCCGAAGCCGAGGCTCGGTCCGGGGCCGGCGCCGGGAGCGGGTCCGGGAGCGGGAGCGGGGCCGGGGCCGGGAGCGGCTGACCGGCGCGGCGCCCGCCGTCGTGCGGGCGGGCCGGTGTCAGCTGATGTAGTAGCCCATGATGTCGGCGATCAGATCGACGCTGCCGTAGGCGTTCCAGAAGTCGACCTTGCCGTTCACGACCGGCACGACCACCAGGTTCGGGATCGTCTGCCCCGCCACGAAGTTCAGGT
>NZ_JAJSYW010000229.1:7455-9433 GCF_036815005.1 Streptomyces sp. IBSBF 2435
ACCGCGCCCGCGGGCACGCCCTTGCCGCTGCGGGTGTCCATCAGCCGGGCCGGCGACAGGGTCCGGTAGGTCGAGCCGGTGGTGTCGGCCGTGTAGTAGCCGGTGACGTCCGCGAGGACGTTCACGCTGCCGGCGTGGTTGTAGAAGTCGACCTTGCCGTTGACGACCGGCACGACCACCAGGTTCGGGATCGTCTGCCCCGCCACGAAGTTCAGGTTCGACGCGCTCGTGCGGGCCGTGCCGTCCGGGTAGACCGACACGAAGCTGGACGACGTCGGACCGGTCGCCGTCACGTTCAGCACCACCGCGGTCACCCCGCTGGCCGGCACCCCCGTGGTCCCGCCGGTGACCGGCAGGCTCACCACACCGCCAGGCCCGACCGCGCCCGCGGGCACGCCCTTGCCGCTGCGGGTGTCCATCAGCCGGGCCGGCGTCAGCGGGTGGAAGGTGGTCGCGGGCGGCGCCGCGTCGGCGACGACCGTGGTCGCCGCGGTGGTGGCGAGCTTGCCCGACTGGTGGACGCCCTGGACGGCGACGGAGTGCGTACCCACCGGGAGCGTGACGGTGGCGGACCTCGCGGTGCCCGCGACGCTGGCGGCGGCGGTGCCGTCGACCAGGACCTTGAAGCCCGAGATCAGCGAAGTGGGCGTCGACGCCGTCCAGTTGACCGTGACGGGACCGGTGGTGTGATAGGTCCCGCCGTCCTGGTAGGCCGCGCCGCCCACCGAGCTGACGGCCAGGCCGGCGACCGGCCCCGCGGCCCAGCTGCGGATCGTGCCGAGCTGCGCGTAGAGCTTGTCGCCCGGGCACTCGGTGCTCACGCCGTCGCGGTGCGCCGAGACGGCCGGGAAGGGGTACGACTGCCCGGCCGTGAAGGACCGGCCGGTGCCGCTGGTCTGGGTGGTCTGGGTCGACAGCGACACCGTGCTCGACGGGTCGACCCCGTACTGCCCGAGCTTCCACGCGGCCACCCGGGCGACCGAGGCCAGTGCGGCGGTACTGGCGCCGGCGGACGTGTAGTTGCCGAGTACGGCGATGCCGGTGGTGTCCTGGTTCCACCCGGCGGTGTGCGCACCCTCGACCGGCTGGTCCACCCCGCCCTTGCGGCCCTCGAAGATCGTGCCGCACTTGTCGACCAGGAAGTTGTAGCCGATGTCCTTCCAGCCGTTCGACTGCACGTGGAAGACGTAGATGCCGCGGACGATCGACGCCGAGTCGGCGCAGTCGTAGTCGACGGCGGTGTCGGTGTGGTGGACGAAGACACCGTGGACGTCGGTCATGTAGACCGGGTCCTCGGGGCTGATGGACTCGTCAGCGCCCCAGCCGGCCCGGCTGACGATCGACGGCTGCGGCACGGAGGAGACCGGCCCGCTGCCCGGCGGGCGCTGGGTGTCCCGCGGCGCGACGGCGCCCTGCGGCGCGGCGGTCGGGTCGTCGCCGACCATGTCGACCCGCAGGCCCGCGGGCAGCGCCGCCGCGCCCTTGTCGACCCGCACCTGTACGCCGTCGGACGGGCCGACCCACAGCGGGTCGGTGGCGCCGCGCGCCCCGGCCCCCAGGTCGCCCTCCTGCTCGGTCGCGTCCAGCTGACGCCACCCCGACCAGACGCCGGTCCCGGCTTCCCTGGTCCGCACCTCGACCCGCCCGGGCGCCGCGGCCTTCGGGTCCCGCCACGACACGCCGACCGTACTGAACGGCTTCGTGCCGCGCCTGCCGAGCACCGCGCCGCCGTCACCGCCGACGGCCAGCCCGACCGCCTGCACGGAACTGGCCACCGGCCCGGCCGCCCGCACCCCGCCGACCGGCGCCCCTTGCGCCACCTGCTGGAGTCCCACCATCCCCGACACGCCCAACGCGGCCGCAAGCGCCGCTCCCCAGACCCGACGTGTTCTCACGTGTCCCCCCTCATTCCGTCGTTCAACGTTCCGAACCTCGTACCATATTCGACACCCCGTCAGCCCCCCACACCGCCTTATCC
>NZ_JAJSYW010000230.1:0-9359 GCF_036815005.1 Streptomyces sp. IBSBF 2435
GGGGGCCCGCGGCGATCTTCGCGCGGCGGACACCGGGCCGGCCGGGGCCGCCGCGAGGACCGGCCGGGTTCGCGGGGGCGTCCCCGCCGGGCCGCGCGAGGATACTGCGCTGCACCGCCCAGATCTCCTCGCTCGGCTCCACCCCCAGCTCCTCGCGGAACTGCTTGCGCAGGTCGTCGAAGAGCCGCAGGGCCGCCACCTTCCGGCCCGACCCGGCGAGCGCGAGCATCAGCCGTCCCTGCACCCCTTCGTGCAGCGGCTCTTCGTACGAGGCCGCCATCAACTGCTTGACCACGAGGGCGTGCCGGTTCTGCCAGAGCGCCACGTTCGCGAACTCGACGACCATGTCGAAGCGGTGCTGGCCGATCGCCACCACCACCGGGTGCTGGCGCAGTGCGGGGACGTCCTCCAGTACCGGGCCGCGCCAGTGCTGGAACGCCCGGCCGAACAACTCCAGCGCGAGCGCCGGTTCGGCCTCACGCGCCTCGACGGCCTGGGCCGCGTACTCCTCGAAACGCAGCAGGTCAAGGCCGCTGGAGTCGGCGGTGAGCGAGTAGCCGCCGCGTACGGTGGTGACCCGGCGGTGGTCGCCGCGCGCGTCGGGGCCGCCTTCGAGAGTGCGGCGCAATCGGGCCATGTAGGTGTGCAGCAGCGCCAGCGAGGAGGGCGGCGCCTCGCCGCTCCACAGCACCTCGGTCATCTCGGCGTGGCTGACCGCCCGGTTCGGCTGAATCGCCAGCAGCCCGAGCAGGGTGCGCTGTTTCAGCGGCATCTGCACCGGCGTGCCGCCGCGCGAGACACTGAGCTGTCCGAGTACGCGGATGTCGTACGGGCTGCTGCCCCGCGGCGCCCTGGCGGGCCCTGCACCGCCGGTCCGCCAGGGCGCTTCGTCCGGATCGAGCCCGACGGCCTCCGCGAGCCGGTCCAGCGAGTGACGGCGCGGCTGCGCGACCTTCCCCGACTCGATGTAGCGCAGCGCCCGTACGCTGATCCCGGCTGCACGCGCGACCTCGTTCTGCGTCAGCGCGGCCGCCAAGCGGGCCTCGCGGAGAACAGCACCCCATAAATCCCCACTCATATCCAGAAGCCTCCCCGCGGACGTGAGCGCACTCCGCGTCCCAGTCACTGGTCATGACGAGCGGTTCTCGTCGAGCACTTCGGGGCGTTCTGCCACGTCAGCGTGGCGTCGAGGCCCGCGATCCTGTCTCCCCGTAGCTCCCGCATCACCCACCGTACCGGCAACGATACGTCCCTGTTGTCGGCGCACACGGGGCGCAACACCATGGAAACAAAGAGACGTACCGTTTCTCGCCATCCGAAACATGGCGAGAACGGCGAGCGGTGGCACCGGCCGCTGGCCGGGCGGGCCCGCGGCGAGCCACGTCAGGCCTGCTCCGAACCCGCTCCGAACCCGCTCCGAACCCCTGGAGCGCCTGGAGCGCCTGGAGCGCCTGGAGCACCCGAGCACGCGAGGGAAGCCGGATCACTTCCTTCGGCAGGTGCGCCCGACACGGATCGCATGTGACGACACCACTGGAATTCGCCTGCGAGCGCGCGCCGGGGGCAGCAGGTGCCGCCGACTGCCTGTCCGGATGTCAGAATTTCCTCTTCCCGCTGCCTGTCGCCCGCCGCCGCCCCTCATCGACCGAGGCCACACGGCCATAAGGAACAGAGGACCGGCGGCAATTCCGGGTACAGGTACGCTCTCAGCGCTTCGCTTACCGTTCTAAGATCCACGATCAGAAATCTGAGTGGATCCGCAAAATTCAACGGTTCACGTCGATGTTACATCAGGAAAACAAAGGCCTTACCCAAGGGGCACTCCGCCAGAACGGCTTCTTCTACAGGGAGTTACGGGATAATGCCGGTGGACACCGGGCACGACTGGCCGATAATCGCACGGGAACGGGATCTGGCCTCGATCGAGGCCGCCGTCCGCCACGGGGGCGGCGTGCTGCTGGACGCGGACCCGGGCATGGGCAAGACCCGACTGCTCGAAACGGCCCTGGAAAGGGCCGCCGCCACGGGCCGGACCGTCGTATCGGTGGGTGGGGCCGGGCACGAGGTCCACGAGGGCGGGACGCCCGTCGAGAGCTTCGCCTCGCTCGCCGACTGTCTCGACCGGTTCACGCTGCCACCGGGACGGGTGCCGGCTCCTGAACGGCCGCTGGTCGGTCTCGACGACGCCCACCTGGTGGACGACATCTCGGCGGACCGGCTGTACCGGCTGGTCGCCGCCGGGCGGCTCGGTATCGCCACCGCTGTCCGGCGCGGTGCGCCGGCGCCGGGCGCGATCGACAAACTGTGGGTCACCCGCCTCGTCGAGCGCATCGAACTCGCCCCCCTCGACCGCCAGGAGGTCGCCCGTGCCCTCCACCGGCGGCTGGAGGGGCACATCGAAGCCGTCACACTGGAGCGGCTGTGGGCGAGCACCGGCGGAAACCCGCTGATCCTGCGGGAGTTGGTGGAACACTCGCTGGCGGATGAATCGCTGCGCCAGGTGGACGGCATCTGGCGCTGGCAAGGGCTCGCCGAGCCGCCGAGCCAGCGGCTGGCCGCGGTCGTCCACCTCGGGATGCGCGATCTGAACCCCGCCGAGCACGAACTGGTCAACATGCTCGCCGTCGCCGAGCCGTTGGAGGCGGACATCGCCGTCCACTTCGACCTCTCCCAGGCCGCGGAGTCGCTCAACATCCGCGGGGTGGTGGCCGTGGAGCGCACCGGCCACCGGCTGCGGCTGCGGCTGGCCCTGCCGCTGAGCCGGGTGGTGGTGGCCGCGAGGATGTCCGACCTCACCGCGCGGCGGCTGCGCCGCCAGGTCGCCGAGTGGATCGAGGGCACCGGCGCGCGCCGGGCAGACGACCAACTGCGGGTGATCACCCTGCGCCTGGACGCCGGCATGCTCCCGGAACCGCAGCAGCTGCTCGGTTCGGCGCGCACCGCTTTCCAGCAGGAGGACTTCGCGCTCGCCGAGCGGCTGTGCCGGCTCGCCCTGGACGGCACCCGCGGGCAGACCCCCTACGAGCGGACCGGACACGGCACGGGCGGTTGCGCACCCGGCGGCTTCGAGGCGGCCGGCTACGGGCAGGGCGAACCCGGCCGCCGGGCCCGGGAGACCTCGGCACTCCCTGCCCCCTCCACGCCGACCACTTCTTCACGTCGCGGTTCAACGCGCGTAGCATCGGCCGCCGGAGCGCGCTGCGGGTCGCCCGACGATGTTTCGGCCGCGCTGCTGCTCGGTCGGATCATCGCAGGCCAGGGCCATCACTCCGAAGCAGAGAAGGTGTTCGCCGCCGCGCTGGACAGCGGCTTCCAGGCGCCGTCCAGCGACTTCGTCGCCGCGGTGCGCGCCCGCGCGGCGAACCTGGCGGAGGGGCTGCGCCGGCTGGAGGATGCGGCGGACGTGTTGGACAGGGGGGTCGCAGTCGTGGGCACCGAGCGGGGGCTGCCGCTGCGGGGCTACCGCGCGGTCATCGCCATCCTGGCCGGTCACCTGCACCACGCCGTCGAGATCGGCGACGAGGTGCTGTCCGCCGAGCCGCCCGGCTCCCCCGTCACACAGGAGCTATTGCCTGCCGTGGCCTTCGCCCGGGTCGGACTCGGCGATCCGGCGGCCGCGTTGGAACAGCTGACCTCATGCCGTCAGGCTGTCGAAGCCTGGCAGGACGACGCGCAACTGCGCTACTTCGTCCTGCTCGCCGGCTGCTCCTTCCTGATGGGGGACGTCGGCGGGCTCGCCGCAGCGCTCGATGCCATGGGGCGACACAGCCTCGACGACCGCCGGCTCCGGCTGCACATCGCGGTCCTGCGGGCCCACCTGTACCGAATCTTCGGCCGGATCGACGAGGCCATCGCGCTGTTGCGGCAGGCGAGCGCGGTCCGTGGCCGGGGCGACTGGCTGGCGATGCCCGCCTGGACCCTGGCCCAGCTCGCCAGCACGCTGGCCCAGTCCGGCCAGCACACCGACGCGCTCCGCACCCTGCTGGAGGCACGGCTGGTCCAAAGCGAGGCGGCGGCGCACCCGGTCGCCGCGGACGACATCGCACTGGAGCGCTCCCTCGCGCTGGCCTACTCCGGCGACCGTTCCGGAGCGGTCAGCCAGGCTCTCGACGTCGCCAAGCGGGCGGCAGCCGCGCGCCGCCCGGCCACCGCCGTGTCCGCGCTGCACTTGGTGGCGCGCCTCTCGGCGGACGCATCGGTCGCCGCGCAGGCCGAACGCCTTGCCGCGCGCACCAGTTCGGAGCTCGCACGGCTGCAGACGGACCACATCCGGGCCCTGGCCGACGGCGACGGCGACGCCCTCGCGGCGGTGTCGACCCGGTTCCGGGCGTGGGGCGCGCTGCCGCTCGCGGCGGAGGCGGCGGCGCAGGCCGACCGGGCGTACCGGGCGGCGGGCCGGCACCGCAAGAGCCGCGATGCGCGCGCCGAGTGCCACGGCATCCTCGCCGCCTACGGCGGCAGCCTGCCTCCCTGGATGGCGGTGGTGCCCCGGCGCGACAGCGCGACCACCCAGCTCACCGCAAGGGAGCGGGAAGTCGCCGTACTCGCCGCGACCGGCCTGTCGAACCGCGACATCGCGCACCGGCTGGTGGTCTCCGTGCGCACGGTGGAAAATCACCTGCACCGCGTCTACCACAAGGTCCATGTCACCGCGCGGGCCGACCTGGCCCGCGCGCTCAGCCGGGACGAGGTCGCCGAGCCGGTGCTGATCCGCGAGGACCGACCGGGTGCACCGGCCGGCGGGCCGGACGGCCGCCCCCGCTCCGAGCCGCACTGCCCGGAGTGCGCACAGCTCAACGGCTGGGCGTCCTGACCGGACACAGGTGAACGGGCGTGGACGCGGCGGCCGGCCGGGGCCGCCGGGTCCGGCTCCGCGTCCCGCCGCACACGTACCCGCACCGCACGAGGCTGGCTGGCCGGCAGTGGGGCTGTTCGCCGCCGTGACCTCGGCCGCGTATCACCGACGAACCGGCCGCGGTCCGACGCGGCGTCCCGCGTTGGGCGGGTGCAGCCGCTCAGTGGGCGCGGACGGTCGGTCGGCGCCCGGATACTCAGCCCGCGTTGTTCGCAGCGGTGTCGCGGCCGTGTTCCATCCCGCCGGCCCGCGCTGTCAGCCGCGCGACGGCCGAACGCAACATGCTCTGCTCCGACATCAACTGCTCGACCTGGAGGCGCAGCCGGAACACCTCAAGTGCGCTCGCCGCGTCGTCGGGCGACGGCCGGGGACCGTCCTGACGGCCGACTGCCGCCGGGAGCTGCTCGGCCACGACCGGGGGCTGGCTCATCCGGACGACCATCAGGGACCCCTGCTCCTGGCTTTGCCCCCTGGCCTCGCGCCGCCGGCCCCGGTCATCTCCCGCGAACGGCGCACCACGCCGCCCGATCCGGCCGAGCGCGATCGCCAACTGGCGTCGGAACCGCTCCCGGTCCGGGTGCGCGACCACCAGTTCCTCCAACTGCCCGACCACTTCGCGCTCGACCCCCAGCCGCAGCGCCGCGTCGTAGAGATCCTCCATTGCCAGCAACCGCTCCTCCTCCAGCCGGGCCGCGGCTCCGGCGCACAGCGGGCCGCCGGAGCTGCCGTCCATCGCCGGACCCCGCCACAACTTCAGCGCCTTCTGCAGCAGCGTGTACGCGGTCCGCGGGTCGCTGCTGGCCGCGAACCGCCGCGCCTGGGTGACGTCGATCCGGAACTGCCCGCTGTCGATCTCGTCGGGCCTGACCTGGAGCAGGTAGCCCGCCCCGCGGGCGACCAGTCGCGGCGCGTTGGCCCGCGTGGGCTCCACCTCGACCAGCACCTGGCGCAGCCGCGAGACGTGCGCCTGCAGCGCGTTGACCGCCTTGTCGGGCGCGTAGTCTCCCCACAGCTCCTGCACCAGCTGGTCCGTCGGCACCGGCGTCCCCAGCCGGGTCACGAGCGCGCCGAGCAGCATCCGCTGCTTGACACTGTTCAGTCGGATCCGCCGCTGTCTGACGTCATCGAAGATCTCGGCGGGACCCAGGATCCGGAACTGCATGTCTGCCTCCACCACTCAATGCGGCCCTGGTTTCCCGGTCCCGAGAAGCTGACCACGAACCCGTGTGCGCGCACGTGAGTGCTCGGTACTCAAAGCCGTCGCGCCACGGGCCGCCGCGCCGCCCGCCCCCGGGCGTCCGTCACGCGCCGCCCCGGGCGCGGAGATGAGTACCGGCTACTCAGGCACCCGCGAACAGTCGTGTGATCTGGCGGCTCACGCACGGTCCGGTGAACCGCGCCGGGTCCGTGCGACGACCCGGATCGCCTCACCGTCATACGCGAGCTTGCCGACCGGGTCCGCATTGATCGGCTTGGCCGCACGCTTCGCCTCAACGAGGCAATAGGCGCGCCGCCGAGTACCCGACCCGCTCAGGCGTCAGCTGCGGCCGCCGCTCATGTGTTGGTGGCTTTTGCGGTGTCAAGGAGGGCACGCAGGCACGCGATGACGTGGGCGTGGAGGTCGGGGTCGTCCTTATAGAGATGGGCGGTGCCGATGTACTGGGCGAGTGCGGCGCCGAGAGCTGCGGCGACGATGGCGTAGAGGGGGTCGTCGGCGGGCAGTCCGGTTTCGGCGGTCATGGCGCTGGTGGCAGCTTGGACGACGTCGGTGAGCTGGCTGCTGCCGAGTGCCCGCAGGCCGGGGTTCGCCTCGTACATGGCCTGGTTGAGGGCCATGAGGTCGGGGTCGTGCAGTTCGGCTTCTCCGCGCAGCCAGACGTCGACCGCGTCGAGGAATCCGGCCTGCGGGCCGCTCTGGAGGACGGCGGTGAAGCGGCCGGCGACCTCGTTTGCCAGGGACAGGGCGATGTCGTGCTTGGAGGGGAAGTACTGCTGCACGGTGCGCGGTGCGACGTCGGCGGCGGCGGCGATCTCTCCGATGGTGGTGCCGTCGTAGCCGTTCTCGGCGAACAGCCGCATCCCTGAGCGGCGGATCGCTTCACGGCGCTTGGCCTTGACGCGTTCACGGTGCGACGTCGGTGTCGGCGCGGGAGCACTCATACAACGAGTGTAGCTCAAAACGCATAATTGCACTGAGACGCAAAAATGCTACGGTTGGCAGGTATCCCGTGAGGCCCCTGCTGTGGGCCCCGCCCGCGTCCCGAGGAGTTCACAGCTGTGTCCATCTACCTGTACCGACTGTCACGGTGGTGCTTCCGGCACCGCTGGGCGGCCCTGGTGACCTGGATCCTGATAGTGATCCTGGCCGTCTTTGGCGCCCAGACCAGCGGCGGTAAGACCGACGACAACTTCTCCATCCCCGGCACCGAGTCGCAGCAGGCGGTGAGCGTGCTGAAGGACAAACTGCCGGCTGCCTCCGGCGCCTCGACCCAGGTCGTCTTCGCCGCACCGAAGGGCCATGAGATCACCGAGACCGCTTACCAGAACGCGGTCACGCAGTCCATCAAGGACTTGAGCCGCCTGCCGCAGGTGGCATCGGCCAGCAACCCGTTCCAGGTCAAGCTCGTCTCACCGGACCAGCAGATCGCGCTGGCAACCGTGACTTACGCCACCACCGCCGCCGGAGTGAAGGACTCCACCGTCGACCGGCTGGAAGGCGCCACCGCCGCGGCCGAGGACGCCGGGATCCAGGTGGAATTCTCCGGCGCCGTCTACCCCCACGACGAGGCCGGCGCCAGCTCCGAAGGCATCGGCATGGCCGTCGCCCTGATCGTTCTGCTCATCACGTTCGGATCGTTCGTGGCGGCCGGTACACCCCTGCTTACCGCCCTGTTCGGCGTGATCATCTCGATGATGGGCATCACCGCGCTCGCCTCGGTCTTCCACATCGCCTCGGCGGCCACCTCGGTGGCGAGCATGCTCGGCCTGTCCTGCGGCATCGACTACGCCCTGTTCATCCTCTCCCGACACCGCGCCAACCTCCAGGCCGGATACAGCCCCGAAGAAGCCGCCGGCCGGGCTGCCGGAACCGCGGGCAGCTCGGTGCTCTTCGCCGGCCTGAGCGTGATCATCGCCTTGTGCGGGCTGACCGTCGTCGGTATCCCGTTCCTGACCGTCATGGGCCTGGCCGCCGCCGGAACCGTCGCGCTCGGCCTGCTCATCGCCCTGACCCTGCTGCCCGCCGTCCTCGGCTTCGCAGGCACCCGCCTGAACCGCTTCTCCCGCGTGCCCGGCCTGCGCCGCGCGAAGAACGCCACTGAGAACTCCGTCACCGCACCGCAGAAGCTGACCGGGACCCGCTGGGCGAACTGGGTCGTCCGCCGCCGCGTGCCGATCCTCGTGGCCGGCGTCCTCGGCCTGGGCCTGATGGCCGTCCCCGCGGCCAGCATGGACCTCGGCCTGCCCGGCGCCGACGCCCGCCCCACCAGCGACACCTCCCGGCAGGCCAACGACCTGACCACCGAGCATTTCGGCCCCGGCTACAACGGCACCCTGACCATCGTCGCCGAGCACGTCAGCAAGCCCGCCCAGGCCCAGCAGATCAGCACCGCCCTCGCCGGAGTCGACGGCGTGGCCTCCGCCACCCCAGCCGCAGTCGTCAACGACATCGCGCTGATCAACGTCGTGCCCACCACCGGCCCCGACGACTCCGCCACCAGCGACCTCGTCCACACCATCCGCGACCACCGCGCCGATCTGGCGGCCGGGACCGGGGCCCACCTCCTGGTCGGCGGCGCCACCGCCGCCAACATCGACATCGCCACCAAGCTCGGCGACGCCCTGCCCCTCTTCCTCGCTGTCGTGGTGGGCCTCGCGTTCGTCCTGCTGACGTTCGCCTTCCGCACCATCCTGGTGCCGCTGAAGTCGATCGCCGGGTTCCTGCTGTCGGCCGGCGCCGCGTTCGGCGCGCAGGTCGCCGTCTTCCAGTGGGGCTGGTTCAAGGACATCCTCGGCACCACCCCGACCCAGACTCTGTGCTTCCTCCCGATCATCCTGCTGGCGATCATGTTCGGGCTGTCCAGCGACTACGAGCTGTTCGTCGTCTCGCGGATCAAGGAGCAGTACACCAAGCACGGCGCCGCCCGCGCCGCCGCAGCGGCCGGAACCGGCCTGTCCGCCCGCGTCGTCACCGCGGCAGCCCTGATCATGGCGTCCATCTTCGTCGCCGTCATGCTGTCCCCCGACCCCATCACCAAGGCCATCGGCTTCAGCTTCGCCGTCGGCGTGTTCATCGATGCGTTCGTCGTCCGCCTCGCCCTCGTGCCCGCTTTCATGGCCGTCGCCGGAAACAAGATCTGGCACCACCCCAAGTGGTTCGGACGCCTCGTCCCCGACCCCGACATCGAAGGCGAAAAACTCGAAGAACGCCTCGCCCACGCCCAGCGGGGCGATCACCTCGCGCAGGTGGTTGGGGGTGCGCGAGTCCACCGGCACCGCTCCGTAC
>NZ_JAJSYW010000231.1:0-9348 GCF_036815005.1 Streptomyces sp. IBSBF 2435
CACCGGGGGCGCGGGGGACGGCGCGCTCAGCCCCCGCCGGGGCGCGGGCCGTCACCGACCGAAAGGGTCTGTCCGGTCCGGTCCGGACCACCGGCCGGTGGGTGGTTGCTCGCGCCGTCCCCCGCGCCCCCAGCGGGCGCCCCCTTGCCGCAGGGGCACCGCGGCACCACCGGCCCCGGAGGGAAGCGCGCCGCCCGCCGCAGGGGCGGCCTCCAGGGGAGTGCCCGGGGGCGCAAGGGGCCCCGGGAAGCGCACGGCCGCATGGGCGTACCGTCGAGAAACGTAGGAGCCGCCGTATGGCAATACGTCAGTCACCGCCGCCCGCGCCGGGCAACGGGCAGAAACCCCAGCTCACCGCCGAAGGCGGAAGGGTGGTGCAGGCCTCCGTCCCGCCGTTGGCGGACCCGCCGCGGCGGGGCAGCCTCGCCGACATACCGTTCACGAACGCCGCCGACGCCCCCACCGACGTGGTGATGAGCCGGAAGGGCCAGGACGGCCGCTGGCGGGACGTGACCGCCGCCGCCTTCCGCGACGATGTCGCCAGGGTCGCGAAGGGCCTCGTCGCGGCCGGACTGCGCCCGGGCGACCGCCTCGCGGTGATGGCCAGGACCTCGTACGCCTGGACCCTGCTGGACTTCGCGGGCTGGGCCGCGGGCCTGATCACCGTACCGATCTACCCGACGTCCTCCGCGTCCCAGTGCGCCTGGATCCTCGCCGACTCCGGCGCCGCCGCCTGCGTCGTGGAGAACGTGGCACAGGCCCGGATGATCAGCGCGGCCCGCACCGGGCTGCCGGCGCTGCGGGAGCTGTGGCAGATCGACACCGGCGCCGTGGACCAACTGGCCGCGGACGGCCGTACGCTGCCCGACGCGCTCCTCACGTCCCGCCGGCAGGCGATGACCCCGGACACCGTCGCGACGCTGATCTACACCTCGGGCACCACCGGGCGCCCCAAGGGCTGCATCCTGACGCACGGCAACTTCTTCGCCGAGGTCGACAACGCCACCGAGCTGCTGCACCCCGTCTTCCGCTCGGTGAGCAGCGAGCCCGCCTCGACGCTGCTCTTCCTGCCGCTCTCGCACGTCTTCGGGCGGATGGTCGCGATCGGCTGCCTGCGGGCCCGGGTCCGGCTCGGGCACGCGCCCAGCATCGCCACCGACGACCTGCTCGAAGACCTCGCCGGCTTCCGGCCGACCTTCCTGCTGGCGATCCCGTACGTCCTGGAGAAGGTCTACAACACCGGCCGCGCCACCGCCGAGAAGATCGGCCGGGCGTCGTCCTTCGACCGGGCGGCCCGCATCGCCCAGGCGTACGGCACCGCGGCCGTCGCCCGGCAGACCGGCACGGGTCCCGGTCCCGGCCTCGGGCTGCGGCTGGCGCGGGCGCTGTACGACCCGCTGGTCTACCGGCGGATCAGGGCCGCGCTCGGCGGCAAGGTGCGGTACGCGATCTGCGGCGGCTCCCCGCTGGGCACCCGGCTCGCCGCCTTCTACGCCGGGGCCGGTGTGCTGGTCTTCGAGGGCTACGGCCTGACGGAGACCACCGCCGCCGCCACGGTGACGCCGCCGCTGAGCCCGCGGCTCGGCACGGTCGGCTGGCCGCTGCCCGGCACGGCGGTGCGGATCGCGGACGACGGCGAGGTGCTGCTGCGCGGCGGCCAGATCTTCGCCGGGTACTGGAACGACGAGGGCGCCTTCCCGGCCGTCGGGGGCTGGTTCCCGACCGGCGACGTCGGTGAGCTTGACGCGGACGGCTACCTGACGATCACCGGCCGCAAGAAGGAGATCATCATCACAGCGGGCGGCAAGAACGTCGCTCCGGCCCCGCTGGAGGACCGGCTGCGCGCCCATCCGCTGGTCGGCCAGTGCATGGTGGTCGGCGACAACCGCCCGTACGTGACCGCGCTGATCACCCTGGAGCCGGACGGCCTCGCGCACTGGCAGCGGATGCGGCACAAGGAGGGCCTGCGGCCCGCGGACCTGGTCGCGGACGACGACCTGCTGGCCGAACTCCAGAGGGCCGTGGACGACGCCAACGCGTCGGTGTCGCGGGCCGAGTCGATCCGCAGGTTCCGGGTCCTGGCCGCGGACTTCACCGAGGACGGCGGGCACCTGACCCCGTCGATGAAGATCCGGCGGGCCGCGGTGGCCAAGGACTTCGCGGCCGACATCGAGGAGCTGTACCGCCGCACCCGGTGACGGCGCGGCCCGGTGCCGCCGGGTCCCCGGGACGCCAGGACGCCGGGAACAAAGGCAGGGGCCGCCTCACCGAGGTGAGGCGGCCCCTTGGTACTGCAGGTTCTGGGCGCGATGCGCCGTCTGGCCGGACTAGTAGAGGACTAGTTCGGGGTGACGTTCTCCGCCTGCGGACCCTTCGGGCCCTGCGTGACGTCGAAAGTCACCGGCTGGTTCTCCTCGAGGGAGCGGAAGCCGGAGGCGTTGATCGCGGAGTAGTGGACGAAGACATCCGGGCCGCCGCCGTCCTGGGCGATGAAGCCGAAGCCCTTTTCAGCGTTGAACCACTTCACGGTTCCGGTAGCCATAAAGCCCTCCTTGGGCCCAAAGGGTTGCCCTGCTCCAGAACCTGCAACTGCGAAGTCTGAAAACTACAAAAGCCCGCGGGTTACATGCTCCGCAGGCTCTGTACTGCAAGGGAAACCAAACTGCAACTTGCGAGGAGAGTAGCACGGGGGGTCTGGGCCGGGGAAGGGTCTCAAGATCCGTTTTTACGGGTCGCGCGAGTGCCCCGGGAGCGGCCTGCGGGAGCCGCGCGGAGCGGCGTGCGGGGAGCCGTGCGGGGGGCCTGCGCAGGGGGTGCGCACACCAGGAGTAACGTCCACCAGGTGGACACTTCAGCGCACACCGACGGCAGCGGCCCGACCCGCCCCCGGGTCGGCCACATCCAGTTCCTCAACTGCGTCCCGCTCTACTGGGGCCTGGCCAGAACCGGCGCGCTGCTCGACGTCCAGCTCACCAAGGACACCCCGGAGAAGCTGAGCAAGCAGCTCATAGACGGTGACCTGGACATCGGCCCCGTCACGCTCATGGAGTACCTGCGGCACGCCGACGAGCTGGTCGCGCTGCCCGATATCGCGGTCGGCTGCGACGGCCCGGTGATGTCCTGCGTCATCGTCAGCCAGCTGCCGCTCGACCGGCTCGGCGGCGAGCGGGTCGCGCTGGGCTCCACCAGCCGGACGTCGGTCCGCCTCGCCGAACTCCTCCTCACGGAGCGTTACGGCGTCGCGCCCGACTACTACCGCTGCCCGCCCGACCTCGCGCTGATGATGCAGGAGGCGCAGGCCGCCGTCCTCATCGGGGACGCCGCCCTGCGCGCCTCGCTGCACGACGCCCCGCGGCTCGGCCTCGACGTGCACGACCTCGGCCAGATGTGGAAGGACTGGACGGGCCTGCCCTTCGTCTTCGCGATCTGGGCGGTCCGCCGCGACTACCTCGCCGCGCACCCCGAGGCCGTCCACGACGTGCACCGGGCCTTCCTCGCCTCCCGCGACCTGTCGCTCGAAGAGGTCGAGAAGGTCGCCGAGCAGGCCGCCCACTGGGAGGCCTTCGACTCCGACCTGCTGCGCCGCTACTTCACGACGCTGGACTTCTCCCTCGGCCCGGAGCAGCTCGCGGGCATCGCCGACTTCGCCCGCCGCGTCGGCTTCCCCGCCGCGTCCCGCGTCACCCTCCTGCCCCCGGCCGGCGTCTAGCACCCGGCCCACCCGGTCGGCGGTGGTGCGGCCATCGGCTGCGCGTAGGCTGGCCGGGTCCGTCCTGACCCCCCTCCGAAGGGACTGCCCCGGTGACTTCCCCGGTGAGCGACATCGCAGCCGTCCTCGAGCGCGCCGCAGCCGGCGGCCGTATCAGCCCGGAGGAGGCGCTGGTCCTCTACCGCGACGCCCCTCTGCACGCGCTGGGCGCCGCCGCCGACGCCGTACGCCGCCGCCGCTACGCCGGGACCGAGCACATCGCGACGTACATCATCGAGCGGAACATCAACTACACGAACGTGTGCGTCACCGCGTGCAAGTTCTGCGCCTTCTACGCGGCGCCCAAGGACACCGGCAAGGGCTGGAGCCGCGGCCTGGACGACATCCTGCGCCGGTGCGCCGAGACCGTCGAACTCGGCGGCACGCAGATCATGTTCCAGGGCGGCCACCACCCCGACTACGGCGTCGAGTATTACGAAGAGCACTTCGCCGCGATCAAGCGGGAGTTCCCGCAGCTGGTGATCCACTCCCTCGGCGCGTCCGAGGTCGAGCACATGTCGCGGATCTCCGGGGTCAGCGCGGAGGAGGCCATCAGCCGTATCCACGCCGCCGGCCTCGACTCCTTCGCCGGCGCCGGCGCGGAACTCCTCCCGGAGCGGCCCCGCAAGGCCATCGCCCCGCTCAAGGAGTCCGGCGAACGCTGGCTGGAGATCATGGAGATCGCCCACGGGCTCGGCGTCGAGTCCACCTCCACGATGCTGATGGGCACCGGTGAGACGAACGCGGAGCGCATCGAGCACCTGCGGATGATCCGCGACGTCCAGAACCGCACCGGCGGCTTCCGGGCGTTCATCCCGTACACGTACCAGCCGGAGAACAACCACCTCAAGGGCCAGACGCAGGCCACCCTCTTCGAGTACCTGCGGATCATCGCCATCGCCCGGCTCTTCCTCGACAACGTCGCCCACATCCAGGGCTCATGGCTCACCACCGGCAAGGAGGTGGGGCAGCTGTCGCTGCACTACGGGGCGGATGACCTCGGGTCGGTCATGCTGGAGGAGAACGTCGTCTCCTCGGCCGGTGCGAAGCACCGCTCGAACCGGATGGAGCTGATCCACCTGATCCGCGCGGCCGGGCGGGTGCCGGCGCAGCGGGCGACGACGTACGAGCACATCGTCGTCCACGAGGATCCGGCGGACGATCCGGTCAACGACCACGTCGTCTCCCACCTCTCCTCGACGGCGATCGCCGGCGGCACCGCCCACCCCGAACTCACACTCCTCGCCGACCGCTGACCTCGCGCCCCCGGCTGCGCCGTGTGTGCCCTGCGGGGACATCCCCTGTGCGGGGGCGCATAAGGTGAGGGGGTGACACGTGCATCCCTGGAGAAGCAGCCGCAGGCAGTCGCCGCGATGTTCGACGACGTCGCCGCCAAGTACGACCTGACCAACGACGTGATGTCGCTCGGCCAGACCCGCCTGTGGCGGCGCGCCGTCGCCAACGCGCTGGACGTCGCGCCGGGGGAGCGCGTGCTCGACCTGGGCGCGGGGACCGCCACGTCCTCGCTGGCCTTGGCCGCAGCCGGCGCCGCCGTCGTCCCGTGCGACTTCTCCCTCGGCATGCTGCGCGAGGGCAAGAAGCGGCACCCCGAGCTGCCGCTGACCGCGGGGGACGCGACCCGGCTGCCGTTCGCCGACGGCGTCTTCGACGCTGTCACGATCTCCTTCGCGCTGCGCAATGTGCACGACACCGACGCCGCCCTGCGCGAGATGCTGCGGGTCGTCAGGCCCGGCGGGCGGCTGGTGATCTGCGAGTTCAGCCACCCGACGTACCGCCCCTTCCGCACCGTCTACACCGAGTACCTGATGCGGGCGCTGCCGCCGGTCGCCAAGTCGGTGAGCAGCAACCCGGACGCGTACGTCTATCTCGCCGAGTCGATCCGCGAGTGGCCCGACCAGCGGGCGCTGGCCGGGCGGTTGCAGGGTGCGGGCTGGTCAGGGGTGGCCTGGCGGAATCTGACCGGCGGGATCGTGGCGCTGCACCGGGCCAGGAAGGCCGCCGCGCCCGGCAGTTGACCGGTCCGGGCGGACTGCGGTATTCCGGTGCGGCCGGCGGGACCCGGCCCCTAGGCTGCGGTGTCTGTGCGGGGGAGGCTCGCATCCCCGCCCGACTCCCGGAGTGGCCCATGTCGTACTGCCCCGCGTGCGGGCACTCGGTCTCCGGCACCGGCGCCCGCTTCTGCATGAAGTGCGGCCGCGAGCTGCCGGCTGCGCCGCCCGCAACGCCCCCGCCGCCGGCCGCGCCGCCCACTCCGACGTACGGCACGCCCGTGCCGCCCGCCTACGCGCCGACAGGTACGTATCCCGGCGCCGGTCCCGGCTATCCGGCCGCGCCCCCGCCCCCGGTGGCGCCGTCGCCCGCCGCCCTGTTCGCGCGCCGGGTCTTCGCCGGCCCCTGGAAAGGCGCTGTGCCGGCCGCGCTCGTGCCCGCGGCCGTCCTGCTGGTGGCGGCCGGCGGTCTGGGCGCCTGGTCGCAGCACGCGTTCAGGGGCCCGGCGGTCAGCTGGTTCGTGCGCAGCCGGATCGCCCTCGCGCTGGCCGTGCAGGGCCTCGGCGGCCACCTGAGCATCCACCCCAGCGACGGCGGGGCCTTCGGCGACGACGTCGACTGCTCGGACTATTCCGACGGCTCCGACTACTACGACGGCTCGGACTACGGCGACGGCGCCCGCTACGGCGACGCGTGCTCCCACGTCTCGGCTTCGGCCTCGATCTCTGTCGTCCCGCTGACCTTCACGCTGCTGTGGCTGCTCGCCCTGGTCCTGGTGCTGCGCTCGGCGCGCCGCCGCCAGGCCGGCCCCGAGGCGGCGGTCAGGGTCGCGCTGCTCAGCGCGGCGGCGGCGACCGTCCTGAGCTTCGTCGCGCAGCCAAGCCTCCAGGGAGCGAGCCTGCACAGCGGCCCCTTCCGGGTGCTGCTGTGGTCCTTCCTGCTCAGCCTGGCGACCGCGCTCCTGGTGCTGAACGGCCCCGCGGTGCGTACCCGTTTCGCCGCCGTCCAGCGGGTCGTGAGCACCGCGCTGATCGCCCTGCTGGCCACCGTCGCCCTCGCGAGCGTCGTCGTCTTCTGCGTCGCGGTCGGCAACTACGACAACGTCACCGGCGACGGCCTGGTCCTGGTCGGCGCCGTGCTGCCCAACCTCGGGCTGTCCGGGCTCGCGCTGGGCTGGGGCGCGCCCTTCAAGGTCCACGAGGGCCTGGCGGACACCCAGGCCGACTACCACTACTCCTTCGGCCTGTCCCAGCTCAGCCACTTCTGGGACGGCTGGTCGACCGTGCTCGCCGTCATCGGCGGCGCGCTGTGCGCGCTGATCATCGGCCTCCTGGCGACCGTGCGCACCCGGGACCGGGCGGAGCAGTTCGCCGTGGCCGGCGTCTTCACCGTCATGTTCACCGTGCTGGTCGCGATCGGCGGCCTCAAGACCGGCGGCGCGAGCCAGCTGGACGGCATCGGCGGGGGCCTCGCCTCGTCCCGCGACACGATCGGCTCCGCCGTTCCCGAGACGCTGCTGTTCGCCCTGCTGTGGTCCTGCGGCGGCGTCCTGGCCGCCCCGTACCTGCGCCGCGTCCTCGGCGGGTCCCAGCCGCCGCCGGTCTACTCGGCCGCAGGGCCGGCCCAGGCCGGACCGCCGTCGCCGTACGCCCCGCCGCCGTTCCCGTACGTACCGCCGCAGGCTCCGCAGCCGCAGCAGGTCCATGACCTCGGCATCGTCCAGCCGGAGCGGCTGAGCGACGACGGGAGCCGCCGCGACGGGCGCGGGGGCGAGCACCGGTAACGGCCGCCGACGGCGCGGCGGGACGCGCGGACCGCCCCACCGGAGCCGCGGGGCGGCGGCTGCTCATAGACTCGGGGGCAGCCCGGGCCGCAGCCCGGACCCGCAAAGCCGTCCTCGCCGCAAACGGGAGTGCCACCGTGCCTGACACCGCCCTGTCCGAGCGCACCGCCGACGTGATCGTCGTCGGCGCCGGCCCCGCCGGTTCGACGACCGCGTACTACCTGGCGAAGGCGGGGCTCGACGTCCTGCTGCTGGAGAAGACCGCCTTCCCGCGCGAGAAGGTCTGCGGCGACGGGCTGACGCCGCGGGCGACCAAGCAGCTGGTGTCGGTGGGCATCGACATCTCGGAAGAGGCGGGCTGGCTCCGCAACAAGGGCCTGCGCATCATCAGCGGCGGCCTGCGGCTGGAGATGGACTGGCCGGACCTGGCCGCGTACCCGAACTACGGCCTGGTCCGCAAGCGTGAGGACTTCGACGACCTGCTCGCCCAGCAGGCGGTCAAGGCCGGTGCGCGGCTGTACGAGCGGTGCAACGTCGGCGCCCCGATCACCGACGAGCGCACCGGCCGTATCACCGGCGTGCAGGCCAAGCTCGGCGAGGAGAAGACCTCGGTGGTCTTCAGCGCCCCGCTGGTCGTCGCCGCCGACGGCAACTCCACCCGGCTGTCGCTCGCGATGGGCCTGCACCGGCGCGAGGACCGCCCGATGGGCGTCGCGGTGCGGACCTACTTCACCTCGCCGCGGCACGAGGACGACTACCTGGAGTCCTGGCTGGAGCTGTGGGACCGGCGCGGCGACCAGCCGCGCCAACTGCCCGGCTACGGCTGGATCTTCGGCCTCGGCGACGGCACCTCCAACGTGGGTCTGGGCATCCTCAACTCCTCCGCCGCCTTCCGCGAGCTGGACTGGCGGGAAGTCCTCAAGGCCTGGGTCGCCGGGATGCCCGAGGACTGGGGCTACACCCCGGAGAACATGACGCAGCCGATCCGCGGCGCCGCCCTTCCGATGGCCTTCAACCGCCAACCGCATTACACCCGCGGCCTGTTGCTGGTCGGCGACGCGGGCGGCCTGGTCAACCCCTTCAACGGCGAGGGGATCGCCTACGCGATGGAATCGGGCCAGCTCGCCGCCGACGTGATCGTCCAGGCGCACGCCCGCGCCACCCCCGCGCAGCGCGAACTCGCCCTCCAGCGCTACCCGAAGGTCCTCAAGGACACCTACGGCGGCTACTACACGCTCGGCCGCGCCTTCGTGAAGCTGATCGGCAACCCCAAGGTGCTCCAGCTGTGCACCGAACGCGGCCTGACCCACCCGATGCTGATGCGCTTCGCGCTCAAGCTGCTGGCCAACCTCACCGACCCGACCGGCGGCGACGCGATGGACCGCGTCATCAACGGCCTGACGAAGATCACCCCGCGCGCCTGACGGACCTCACGCCTCGCGGCTCGCGCCCTGCGGCTCACGCCTTGTGCAGCAGCAGGCAGGCCTGCGGGCCGCCAGGTCCCGCCAGCTCGCGCAGCAGCGTGGCGTCCAGCACCAGCCCGGCGCGCGCGGCCTGTTCGGCGACACGGCCGGGCGGGCGCCGGTAGACGTCCAGGGCCATCGGGTGCCCGCCGTATCCCTCCGTCTTGCGCCGCTTGATGGCGACCGGCCGCCCCGCCGGGGTGTGGGACAGGTAGACCTTCCCCATCCCGCCGGCCCCGAGTTTCGCCGCCAGCCGGTAGGTTCCCACCGACACCGGATCGTCCGCGTCGAGAGGCTGGAAGACCTCGCCCGACCACGCCCCGCCCGACCCCGCCGTACTCATC
>NZ_JAJSYW010000232.1:0-12190 GCF_036815005.1 Streptomyces sp. IBSBF 2435
GGGGACGCGGACTTGCCCGGGTGCGGGGATCGGTGCGAACGTGGGCGGCGGGAAACGGGTCACACGGGAGGTCTCATGGCGGCGGACCGCGGTCAACGGGCGCCCCGGGGGCGGGCGTTGGTGATCGGCGGGAGCCTCACCGGGATGCTCGCCGCGGCGGCGCTGTCGGAGACGATGGCGGAGGTGACCGTCGTCGAGCGGCACGAGCTGCCCGCCGGGCCGCTGCCGCGGCAGGGCGTACCGCAGGCGCGGCACGCGCACCTGCTGTGGTCGGGCGGCGCGCGGGCGGTCGAGGCGCTGGTGCCGGGGGCGACCGAGCGGCTGCTCGCGTCCGGCGCCCGGCACATCGCCGTACCGTCCGACCTGGTCGTGCTGACCTCGGGCGGCTGGCTCACCCGCTTCCCCGAGCAGCAGCACTTCCTGTCGTGCACGCGGGACCTGCTCGACTGGGTGGTACGCGACCTGGTCGTCCGCAAGGCACGGGTCCGCACGCTGCCGGGACGCCCCGCGCTGGGGCTGCGCGGCACTGCGACGCAGGTCACCGGGGTGCTGGTGCGCAACGGCGGGCGCGAGGAGACGCTGGAGGCCGACCTCGTGGTCGACGCGAGCGGGCGGTCCTCCTCCATGCCGCGCTGGCTGGACCGGCTCGGGCTGCCCTCCGTGAAGACCGACCTCGTGGACTCCGGGCTCGGTTACGCCAGCCGGCTCTTCCAGGCCCCGCCCGGCACCGCCGGCTTCCCGGCCGTCAATGTGCAGGCCGACCCGCGGCAGCCCGTGCCGGGGCTCAACGGCACGATCCTGCCCGTCGAGGACGGGCGCTGGCTGGTGACGCTGTCCGGCACCCGCGGCGGCCAGCCCACCGCGGACCCGGCCGACTTCGAGACCTTCGCCCGCAGCCTGCGCCACCCCGTCATCGGCGACCTGATCTCCCGGGCCGCCCCGCTCACCGACGTGACCGTCTCGCACAGCACCGCCAACCGGCGCCGCCGCTACGAGCGCATGCGGGTCTGGCCGGAGGGGCTGGTCGTGCTCGGCGACGCCCTGGCCACGTACAACCCGCTGTACGGGCACGGCATGTCGGTCGCCGCCCAGCACGCGCTGGCGCTGCGCGAGCAGACCGCGGGGCAGCCGGGTCCTGGCCTGGCCCGCCGGGTGCAGCGGGCAGCCGCCCGGGCCACCGACGCCGCCTGGGCGCTGGCCGGCAGCCAGGACCTGCGCTACCCGGGGGCCGAGGGCCCGAGCACCGGGCCGATCGGCGCCCTCCTGACCGGCTACACCGACCTGCTCATGCACACCGCCACCCACCGCCGCGGCGCCGCCCGCGCGCTGCTGGACGTCCTGAGCCTGTCGGCGGGGCAGGCCGCGGTGCTGCGGCCCGACGTGCTGGCCACCGTCCTCAACCCCCTGCACCCGGACCCGTTGCGGGACCCGCCTTTCACCGAGGCGGAGCGGGCCCTGATGATCGGCATGTTCACCGACCGCTGAGCGCGGTCGCGGCCCGCCCGCGCAAAGGGTCCGCGGAGCGTCAGCCCGGCGGCGGTCTCATGCCCGCGGCGGTCTTCAGCTTGGCCGGCCAGGGGCTGCCGGCGCGGGCGCAGACGTCCTGTCCCGAGCTACCGGCCACCGGGGCACCGCCGACCGACACGGTGACCCGGCCGGGCCCGGCGTCCGGATCGGCGGCGAGGCGGGCCGCGCGCACGGTGCACACGACCTGGTCGACGGCGGTCGCGGAGAGGCGCGGGGCCGGGGCCCGCAGGTCCACGGCCACGGTGTCGCCGTCGGTGCTCACGGTCGCACTGGCCGAGGTCGGAAGTTCGCTCGCCAGACCCATGACCTTCTGCTCCACGGGGTCCAGCCCTTCGAGCAGCAGGCGGACGGCGTTGCCGCTGTCGACCGGCACGGCGGTCCTGCGCTGGAAGGTGACCAGCGTGCCGTCCACGGCCCGGACGTAGTAGAGGATCACCGTGGGCTGCACTCCGACACCCGGCTCGCCCGCCTCCACCACCCCCGTGGTGGGGATGCCGCAGCCGGTGAGCAGCGGCCCGGCCGCCAGAGCGAGACCCACCGCCAGCGCGGCGCGGGCCTTCACCCGTCCCGTCACGGCCAGGGCGGCGCGGGCCTTAGGACGTCCCGTCACCGCCAGGGCGGCGCGGGCTCTCACGCGTCCCGCCGCAGGGGGAGGGCGACGGTGAACACGGCGCCGCCGTGCGGACGGTTCGCGGCGGTGATCGTGCCCCCGTGCAGATGGACGTTCTCCGCCGTGATGGACAGGCCCAGGCCGCTGCCCTCGGTCCTGGTGCGCGAGGTGTCGGACTTGTAGAAGCGGTCGAAGACGTGCGGCATCACGTCGTCGGGGATGCCGGGGCCGCTGTCCATGACCTCGATGACGGCCCGCGACGCCGCGCCCGGCTGCTCCTCCACCGACATCGCCAGCTCCACCGGCAGGCCGCCGTGCCGCAGGGCGTTGCCCGCCAGGTTGGCCACGATCACGTCCAGCCGGCGCGGGTCCACCCGGCCGCGGGCCGCGTCGGCCGGCGGCAGCCGGGTGGATATCGTGCCCTGCCAGCCGCGGGAGGCCAGCGAGCGGCAGACCGACTCGGCGAGGTCGACCTCGTCCAGGTGCAGGTCGGCCGCGCCGGCGTCGAAGCGGGAGATCTCCATCAGGTCGTCCACGAGACGGGCGAGTTTCACGGTCTCCTCGCTGATCAGCCGGACGGCGGTCGCGGTGTCGGGGTCGAGGTGCGCCGCGTCCTCGTCGAGGACGTCGGTGACGGCGGCCATCGCGGCCAGCGGGGTGCGCAGCTCGTGCGAGACGTCGGCGGCGAAGCGCCGCGCCCGGGCCTCCATCCGGCGCAGCTCGGCGACCGACTCCTCCAGCGCCGCCGCGGTGTCGTTGAAGGTGTGCGAGAGGTCGGCCAGCTCATCGGAGCCGTGGACGGCCAGCCGTGTCTCCAGGTGGCCCTCGGCGATCCGCCGGGTGGCCCGGCGCAGGGCGCGTACCGGACGCAGCACCCCGCGGGCGGCGAGCAGCGCCAGCAGCACCGCCACCACCAGCGCCGGTACGGTCGCCCGCTCGACGGCGGCGACCAGCGCGTCGACGTACCCCTGCTCGCTGTCCAGCGGCACGGTCAGGTACACCGCGATCCCGGAGGGCTCCGAGGGCGAGACGAGCGTGGTGTTGGCGAACCGGACCGGGATGCCGACGACGAGGGCGGGGCCGTGGTCGGTCGCCACCCGCTGGAAGACGGTGGCCGCCCGGGTGCGTACCGACTCGCGCATCGCGGGGCTCAGCTCCGCGAAGAGGTCGTTCGGCCGGGAGGTCGCGCTCATCTCGCCGTAAGTGACCAGGACGCGCCAGTCCGCGGTGCGCTGCGTGTGCGCCACCTCGGTCGCGAAGCCCTGGAGGTCGGACTGCTCCGGCGGGAATTCGAAGCCGGGTGCGAGGCTGTCGATACCGTCCCTGAACTGCGTGATCACCGTGTCCTGGCCCTGCTGGAGCAGGTCGGTGCGGGCGGCCCTGAAGGTCAGCGCGCCGGTGGTCACGGTCGCGACGACGGCGACCAGCGCGAAGGCCACCACCAGCCGCATCCGCAGCCCGCCGCGTATCAGCGGCCCGAGCTTCACCGGGACGCCGGGCGCGCCGGGTCGGTCGACCGCCGGAACTGGTACCCGAAGCCGCGCACGGTCTGGATGAAGCGCGGCTGCCCCGGCGGCTCGCCCAGCTTGGTGCGCAGCCGCTTCACACAGGCGTCCACCAGCCGCGAGTCACCGTGGTAGCTGTGCTCCCAGACCGCTTCGAGCAGCTGCTGCCGGCTGAAGACCCGGCCGGGCGAGGCGGACAGGAGCAGCAGCAGCCGCAGTTCGGACGGCGCCAGCGGCACCGGTGCGCCCTCCAGCGCCACGGTCAGACCGGCCCGGTCGATGCTGAGGTCGCCGTGTGTCTCGGTCTGCGGCATCCCGTCGGCGCCGACGGGGCCGCCGACCCGGCGCAGCACGGCCCGTATCCGGGCGTCGAGCACCCGGGCCTGCACCGGCTTGACGACGTAGTCGTCCGCGCCGGCCTCAAGGCCGACGACGATGTCGATGTCGTCGCCCCTGGCGGTCGCCATGATGATCGGCACCTGGTTGTCGGCCCGGATGCGGCGGCACACGTCGAGCCCCGTCATCCCGGGCAGCATCAGGTCGAGCACCACCACGTCGGGCCGGAAGGACCGCAGCCGCTCCATCCCGTCCTCACCGGTGGCCACCGCGGCGACGTCGTGGCCCTGTCGGCGCAGCGCCAGGCTGACGCCCTCGCGGACCGCGCGGTCGTCCTCGATGAGCAGCAGTCGTGGCATGACCTCAGTATCCGTAACCGGGGCCGCGACCCGGGGAATTGTTACGGGACGATCACATAAACCCGTCCGACAGTGCTTTCCGTCACTTGACGAAGGTCGACCAGTCCGGCGATTCGGCCGGGTCCAGGGTCCGCAGCCTCGCCAGGACGGCCGGGTCCTGGACGTCGAGCCAGTCGCTCAGCTCCTTGAACGACACGCACTGCACCCCGGTGCGGCGGCAGACGTCCTTCACGACGTCCTCGACCGCCTGCATGTAGATGCCGCCGTTCCAGGTCTCGAAGTGGTTGCCGATGAAGAGCGGCGCGCGGCTGCCGTTGTAGACCCGCTCGAATCCGTTGAGGTAGCCCTGCCGCGCCTGCTTCTCCCAGCCGGGGTATTTCGCCGGGTCGCCGTCGGTGACATCGCCGCCCGACTGGTTGTAGAGGAAGTTGAAGTCCATCGACAGCACCTGGAAGTCCTTGCCGGGGTACGGCATCAGCTGGAGCGGGAAATTCCACACGCCGTCCTTCTTCGCCGGCCAGATCTGGAAGTCGCCCGGCGAGCTGGCGTCGTAGCGCCAGCCGTTCGCCTTCGCTGCCGCCAGCAGGTTCTGCTGCCCCTCAAGGCAGGGGGCGCGTCCGCCGGCGAGTTCCTCGGAGTAGTCGAAGGGCAGCGGCGGCAGGTCGGTGAAGCCGGTGTTGGTCTTCCAGTTCTCCACGAAGGAATAGGCCTGGGATATCTCGCTGTCCCAGTCCGCGGTGCTCCAGTTCCCGCCGCCGCCCGGGTCGGGCGCGCAGAAGTGCCCGTTGAAGTGGGTGCCGATCTCGTCGCCGTCCTCCCAGGCCTGCCGCAGCTGGTCCAGCGTCCACTTGATGTGCTCGTCGGTCGGGAAGTCGATGGCGGAGGCGCCCGGGGAGTGCTGGGGCGGCTTGTACAGGCTGCGCTTCCCGTTCGGCAGCAGGTAGATGCCGCTGAGGAAGAAGGTCATGCGGGCGTTGTTCTGCGCGGCCAGCTCGCGGAAGCGGGAGAAGAGGTGGTCGTCGTTCTCCAGGGCGCCGTCCCAGGAGAAGACCACGAACTGCGGCGGCTTCTCGCCCGGCTTGAGCTTGTGCGGGACGGGCTGGTGCGGCTGCGGCCCGGTGTCGGAGGTGGAGCCGTCGCCGATCACCCGCACCTTGCCGTCCCAGGCGGGCGGGCCGGAGTCCGCCGTGGGGGACTTCGCCGGCCGCGACAGGGCGGCCCGGTCCTGGCCGGGCGCGGTGCGGTCGCCACCGCCGCCGTCCCGCACGGCCGCGACGGCCGTCACCGTACCGGCCAGGCCGGCGCACAGCACACCGCAGAGCAGGACGGTACGCCGGCGGCTGCTGCTGGGACGGCCGCCGCCGCGTAGGGGAAGGAGTCGCTTCCGGGCAGGGCTCATGGCTCCGACCCTGCGATCCGCACGTGACGGCCGCTGGCCCAATGTGTCACAGAACCGCAACTGCCCACATTCCAGAGGCTGTTACACACCTGTCGCAGTCCCATCCCGGTCCCGCCGTATTTCGGCTCCTACGGTGGCGGCGGCCCGGGGCGCACAGCCCATGTCGAGACCGCCCAGAGGTGAGGATGGTGCCGCGCCGGCACGGGACAGAGCAGGCACCGGGCGCCGCGGGCACGGGCGGGTCGGCCGCGCGGGCGGCGCGTACGTCGGCCGCGGCGGTCCGCCGCGGCTGCGCCGCGGTGGTGCGCGCGGCGGCGGACCGGCGGGCGTGGCGGGCCGGGCTGCGCCGGCTGCGGCCGCGCTACCCGCGCCCCGGCCGTCGCGGGCCGCGCCGCTGGGTGCCCTCGGCGCGGCAGACGCTGCTGGTCCTGTGCTGGGTACTGCTGCTGCTCGCCGGCCTGGTCGGCTACGGCTACCAGCGCACCCGGATACCGGCCGACCTCAACGCATTCGCGACCCAGCAGGACAACGTCTACTACTGGGCCGACGGCACGGAGATGGCCAGGGTCGGCCCGGTCGACCGCCAGTCGATGCCGCTGGACCGCATCCCGTCGTCCGTGCAGTGGGCGGTGCTCGCGGCCGAGAACGCGTCCTTCTACTCCGACTCCGGCATCTCGGTCAAAGGCATCGCCCGGGCCGTGACCGACATGGCGACCGGCGGCGACACCCAGGGCGGCTCGACCATCACCCAGCAGTACGTGAAGAACGTCTACCTCAACCAGAACCAGACGCTGTCCCGCAAGCTCACCGAGATGTTCATCGCCGTCAAGCTGGACCGCAAGATCAGCAAGCAGGAGATCCTCGACGGCTACCTCAACACCAGCTGGTTCGGCCGCGGCGCCTACGGGGTGCAGCGCGCGGCCAAGGCGTACTACGGCAAGGACGTCTCGCAGCTGAACGCCAGTGAGGGGGCCTTCCTCGCCACCCTGCTCAAGGGCGCCGGGCTCTACGACCCCGCGGTCAGCCCCGCCAACCACGAGCGGGCGGTGCAGCGCTGGAACTGGGTGCTGGACCGGATGGTGAAGATCGGCCGGCTGCCGGCGGCGGAACGGGCCACCTACACCGTCTTCCCCGAGCCGAAGGCGCCGCCGCGGCCCGCCGGGCTGAGCGGCCAGACCGGCTATCTGGTGGACACCGCACGGGCGTACGTCTCCGCGCACAGCGGCATCTCCGACGCGGAATTCGACCGCGGCGGCTACCAGATCTACACCACCTTCGAACGCCCCCGGGTCGACGCGCTCAGCGCCGCGGTCAAGCAGCAGCTCGGCGGCCTGCACCCGGCGGACCGCCCCGCCGACCGCGATGTCCGGGTCGGCGCCGCCTCGGTCGGCACCGACGGCCGCATCCTCGCCCTCTACGGCGGCCCCGACTACGTCACCCAGGGCTTCGACGACGCCAACATCGGGATCGTGCCGGCGGGTACGGCCTTCGCGCCCTTCGTCTACGCGGCCGGCCTGCGCGACGGCGTCCTGCTGACCCGCGACGCCCCCCGTACCCCGATCACCCCCGACACCGTGTACGACGGCGACGACAAGGTCGCGGTCCAGACACCCGAGGGGCCGTACTGGAGCCGGGACGGCAAGATCGTCCGGACCGTCAACGACGGCCACCACTCGTGGGGCCGGATCAGCCTGCAGAAAGCGGTGGCCTCCTCCGTCAACGGGCCGGTCGTCCAGCTCGGGATGGACGTCGGCCTCGACCGGGTGCGGCGCGCCTCGATCGACGCCGGGCTCCTCCCGGACAGCGGATTCGGCCCGCAGACCCCGGACTTCTCGCTCGGCACCGCCACCCCGAGCCCGATCCGGATGGCCGGCGCCTACGCCACCTTCGCCGCCGACGGCACCCACACCGCCCCCTACTCCGTGCTGCGCATCACCCGCGACGGCGAACGCCTGCCGCTGCAATCCCCGGTCGTCACGCACCCGTTCACCCCCGCGGTCGCCGCCGACGTGAACGCGGCCCTGACCACCGCCCCCGACCGCGCCGGCACCGCGGGCACCGCGCCGGGCAACAAGTCGGCGTGGTACGTCGGTTACACCCACCAGGTGTCAACGTCCGTCGCCCTGTTCCGTATCGACCCGAAGACGCAGCAACTGGAGCCGCTGACCGGCATCACCGGCCACCGCCCGCACGAGAACACCGGCAGTACCTACCCGGCCGCTATCTGGAACCACTACGCGGCCGCGGCGTCCTGACCTCCGGCGCCCGGCCCGCTGCCGCCCGGGCTCAGCCCGCCCAGGTCGCCTTCCGGCGGAGTGCGGCGGCGGCCTGGCGTATCCAGGGCAGGGCGTCGTAGAGGGCCTGCCCCGGGCAGGTGGTCTCGTAGACGTCGCGGTGGCCGGAGATCGTGTTGAGGGTGACGGCGGTGCCCTTGGGGAAACGGCTGCCGTCGTTGCTGGAGACCAGCCGGACATGGCCGAGGGGATCGGCGGCCGGGTCGAGCTTCCAGGCGGCTATGGCGGCGATGGCCCGCAGCATCGCGCGCGGCACCTTCTGGCCGGCGTCGAAATTGCCCAGCGCGGCTATGCCGACGGTGTCGGTGTTGAAGCCCTCGGTGTGGGCGCCGCGCACATCGCGGTCGGTGCTGCCGCTGCGGCCCTCGTAGATGCCGCCGCAGCGGTCGACGACGAAGTTGTAGCCGAGGTCGTCCCAGCCCAGCGCGATGTGCCGCTGTTCGAGCGCGAGCAGCATCGCGGGGACGTCCTTCTTGCAGTCGTAGTCGTTGGGATTGTCCGTGTGGTGCACGAACACCGCCTTGACCGTGTGGTCGAAGACGAGACCCTCGCGCACCGACTTCTCGTCGGCGTGCCAGGCCGTGCGCCCCACGACCACCGGCCGCAGCGCCGCCGGGTGCAGTTGCAGCACGGCACGGGTGTGCCGGGGCCTCTGTGCCGGGTGCTCCGGGGCCGAGCAGGCGCCCAGGAAGGCCAGCGACAGAAGCGACGACACGAGCCTGATCCTGTGCGGCCGCATGCCCACCAGCCTCGGCCCGATCCGCCGGTACGGACAGCCGCCGGGGCCGTTCGAGTGACGGTCACGGCGCTGACCTGCAGCTTCGCTGCAGACCCGGTGGGGCCGGGCGGCCCCACCGGGTCGGGGTGCGCGGGTCGGGCTTACTGGTGGTGGGTGGTCATGAGGCGGTGCAGGCCTCGGTGAGGTTGGGCGGTGCGCCGCCGTTGACGACGTAGCCGAAGGTCGTGGTCGCGCCCGCACCGAGCTGGCCGTTGTACGCGGCGTTCTTCGCCGTCGTCAGACCACCGGACGAGCCCTGCACGGCGTTCCACAGACTCGCGATCGTGTCCCCGGAAGGCTGCGACCACGACACCGTCCACCCCGAGATCGCCGAGGAGCCCGTGTTCTTCACCGTGACCTCGGCCTGATAACCGCCCGACCACGCGTTCACCGAACGGAAAGTCGCCGAGCACCCGGAGCTGGGCGGCGGCGTCGTACCACCCGTAGTACCGGTCGACGTACCCGTCGAGGTACCCGTGGACGTACCTGTCGACGTCCCCGTCGAGGTACCCGTGGACGTACCCGNGCGTCGTACCACCCGTAGTACCGGTCGACGTACCCGTCGAGGTACCCGTGGACGTACCTGTCGACGTCCCCGTCGAGGTACCCGTGGACGTACCCGACGACGTACCGCTCGACGTACCCGTGCTCGTGCCGCCCGATGTGCCGCCGCTGCCGCCGAGGGCGGTGAGTACGGCGGTGTAGGACGCCTTCTTCTGGTAGTTGCCGTCCAGGAGAAGCGGGGTGTCGCTGGAGCGCCAGCTGTACTTGTCGGTGACGCCCCACACCGTGATGCCGGTGCAGCGGGTCACGGCCAGGCAGCCCTTGACGATGGTGGTGTAGTTGTTGGCCTGCGCGGTGCCGGAGCCCGCGACGTCGACCTCCGTCATCTGGACGTCGACGCCGAGGTCGGCGAAGCGCTGGAGGTTGGCCTGGAAGTCGGACGGAACCGGGGACTGCGGGTTGAAGTGGCCCTGGAAGCCGACACAGTCGATGGGGACGCCGCGGGCCTTGAAGTCCTTGACCATGTTGTAGACGGCGGTGCTCTTCGCGTTGACGCCGTCGGTGTTGTAGTCGTTGTAGCAGAGCTTGGCGTTCGGGTCGGCGGCCCGCGCGGTGCGGAAGGCCTCCTCGATGAAGCCGTTGCCCAGCTTGTCCTGGAAGGGCGAGCTGCGGCGGGCGCCGGAACCGCCGTCCTGAAATGCCTCGTTGACAACGTCCCAGGCGTAGATCTTGCCCTTGTAGTGGGTCATCACCTGGGTGATGTGGTTGTTCATCGCCGCTTCGAGCGCGGTGGCGCTCAGCCCCGACACCCAGCCGGGCAGCTGGGAGTACCAGACGAGCGTGTGTCCGCGGATCTTCATGTTCTGGGCCTGGGCGTGGGCGACGATCTGGTCACCGGGGGCGAAGTTGAACGAGTTCTGGTTCGCCTCGATCGTGTCCCACTTCATCTCGTTCTCGGGCGTGACCGCGCCGAACTCGGCGTCCAGGGCTGCCGTGTAGTCCGACTCGCCCAGGTGGTTCGCCGCAACCGCGGTACCGAAGTAACGGCCCTGTGCCGCCGCCGCGTTGCCCAGGGTGCCGACCGCGTGGGCGGTACCGGCGGTGGCCATCAGGCCGATCGCCGCCACCGCTCCCGCCGTGCCCGCGGCGATCGCGATCCGCAGGCCCGAGCGCCGGCGTCCGCCGGCCTGGCTGCGCTCTCGGGGGGTGTCCGTGATCACTTCCAACCTCTTCTTCCTCTTCTGCTGGCAGTCCGGGTCAGCGCGTGTCGCACCGGCCCGAACGGGTGGGGGTCCATTCGCGAGGGTGATGTCAGCCACGGGAGGGGTGCCGCTGGCGCGGCGTGGCCGGGAGGAGGGTGGATCGTTGGCCAGTGTGAACCCTGGGCTTCGAAACGTCAACGACTCCTTTCCGAAACAACCGGACCGCGGAGATCGACTTCTGACAGTGCGTTCGATACCCGCAGCACACCCTGCGTGGGGGTGGTTTCCCGGTGTCGCAGCCCGGATGCCGGGCTGACGGCGGCGACCGGGCGTACCCCGTCGAACGCCGCCGGATGTATTGACGGCACTACTTTGCCGCCCTAGGGTGCCCGAAACATTCGCGTAGGGGTCGAAACTTTCGGAAATCCCGATCGGGCACTCGCTGCCCGAGCGCCGCCCAGGCCGGAGAGGGAGCCTCCACCAGGGCGGGCGCTGCCCGGAAAGGAATACCGCCATGCCCCCCACACGAGCGCCGAGCGGTCCCGGTAGCCGTACCAGCGGCGGGAGAAAGCGTCTCGCCACGCTGCTGACCGCCCTGCTCGCCGCGGTCGCCTCGGTCCTGGCCGCGATCACCCTGTCCACCCAGAGCGCCGCCGCGGCCTCGCTCACCGAAGTCACCAACTTCGGCAGCAACCCCGGCAACCTGCGGATGTACGAGTACGTGCCGGACTCCGTCAAGCCCAACCCGGCGATCCTGGTGGCCGTCCACCAGTGCACCGGCACCGGACCCGGCTTCTACTCCGGCACCGAATTCCACAGCCTGGCCGACCAGTACGGCTTCATCGTCATCTACCCCGACGCCAACATCAGCGGCCAGTGCTTCGACGTCTCCTCCCCGCAGGCGCTCACCCACAACGGCAGCAGCGACCCGGCGAGCATCGCCTCCATGGTCACCTACGTCGAGCAGCACAACGCCGCCGACGCGAGCCGGGTCTACGTCACCGGTGCCTCCTCCGGCGCGATGACCACCGACGTCCTCCTCGGCGACTACCCCGACATCTTCAAGGCCGGCGCCGCCTTCATGGGCGTCCCCTTCGGCTGCTTCGCCACCACCGACGGCTCCTTCTGGAACACCGCCTGCGCCAACGGCCAGATCAGCAAGACCGCGCAGGCCTGGGGCGACCAGGCCCGCGCCGCCTATCCCGGCTACACAGGACCCCGCCCCCGGGTACAGCTCTGGCACGGCACCGCCGACACCACGCTGAACTACAACAACTTCGGCGAAGAGATCAAGCAGTGGACCAACGTCCTCGGCGTCAGCCAGACCCCGGTCCTCACCGACACCCCCCAGTCCGGCTGGACCCGTACCCGCTACGGCTCCACCAGCGCGCAGGCCCCGGTCGAGGCCATCAGCATCCAGGGCGTCGGCCACTCCCTGCCCACCTCCGGCATGGCCGCCCGCGCCATCACCTTCTTCGGCCTCGACGGCTCCTCCGGCGGCACGACAGCCGGCACGAGCACGGGTACGTCGAGCGGTACGTCGTCGGGTACGTCCGCCGGCACCTCGACGGGTACGTCGACGGGTACGTCCACGGGTACCTCGACGGGGACGTCGACAGGTACGTCCACGGGTACCTCGACGGGTACGTCGACCGGTACTACGGGTGGTACGACGC
>NZ_JAJSYW010000233.1:0-9040 GCF_036815005.1 Streptomyces sp. IBSBF 2435
GGTCGGTGCCGCTCCGGGGGTATCTCCTCGGACTGCGCACCTTGACTCTGTGCGAACGTTCCTGCGGGAGTTGTGCGCAGTCCTGCGGGGACACCCCCGGATCGTCCCCTCCCGGCCGGCCGGCGGCTGCCTGTCGGTGGCGGGTGAGCAAACCTTCGGGGTACGCCGTCGCCGCGGGTGCGGTCGCCGGTGGTGCGCAACCGCCCGCAGAGAGACCTGCACACGCCCCACCGCACGGGCGTGCGCGCGTGCCCGGCCCACCGCCCGCGCGAACTACGCCGCCGCTGCCAGGGCGAGGTCGACGTCCGCCGGGGTGTTGTAGAAGTGCGGGGCGAACCGCAGATTGCCCGCCCTCGCGGAGAAGGCGACGCCCGCGTCCGTGAGGCGGCGGTGGACTTCAGGGGCCACGTCGGGCACCGCGACAATCGCGGAGGGGCCGGGGACGGGCGCGTACCCGAGGGCGGTGAAGCCGGCCCGGAGGCGTTCCGCGAGCGCGAGGTCGTGGGCATGGATCGCGGCGACGCCGACCTCCGCGATGAGCGCGAGGGACGCGGCGGCGCCGACGTAGGCGAGGTAGGCGGGCCTCGCGTCGAAGCGGCGGGCGCCGGGCGCGAGGTCGGTGATCGGGCCGTAGCAGGAGCCCCACGGGTCGTCCGCGCCGTACCAGCCGGTGAAGGCCGGGGAGAGGGTGGGCTCGGCGCCGGGGCGGACGGTGAGGAAGCACGCCCCGTGCGGGCTGACCAGCCACTTGTACCCGTGGCAGACGACGTAGTCGTAGTCGGCGGCGTCGAGCGGGAGCCAGCCCATGGACTGGGTCGCGTCCAGGAGGGTGCGGGCGCCGTGCTCGGCGGCGGCGGCGCGGATCGCGGGGAGGTCGGCGACCCGGCCGTCCGCGGACTGCGCGGCGCTGACGGCGACCAGCGCGGTGCCGGGGCGTACGGCGGCGGCGAGGTCCTGGAGAGGGACCAGCCGCAGGCGGAGGTCGGGGCGGGCCGCGAAGGGGTGGACCAGGGAGCTGAAATCCTCCTGGTAGGCGACGACTTCGGCGCCCTGGGGCAGGGCGGCGGCGATCAGGCCGACGCTGCCGGCGACAGTGCTCGCCAGGGCGACCTGGGAGGCCGGCACACCGGTGACGCGGGCGAAGGCGGCGCGGGCGTCGGCGACGGCGGTCTCGTAGCCGTCGGTGTCCGGCCGCCCGGCGGCCCACGCGTCGAGGGCGCCGCGCAGGGCGGCGATGGTGCGGGCCGGGGCGAGGCCGTGGGTGGCGGCGTTGAGGTAGCCGGCCGGGAGGCCGGGGTATTCGGCGGCCCGCAGATCGGCGAGGGCGGCGGTGGGTGCGTGGGCGCTCATGAATTTCAGCCTGGACCCGGGGCGGGGCAAAGTCCATTGCCGATTTATGGGGGTCATACCTAAGTCATGCTTATGGTGGGGGAATGATCGAGGCACGGCATCTGCGGGTGCTGCGGGCGGTGGCGCGGGGCGGTTCGTTTTCCGCGGCTGCGCGGTTGCTGGGCTGTACGCAGCCGGCCGTCAGCCAGCAGATGAAGGCCCTGGAGGCGTCCGCGGGCACTCCGCTGCTGGTGCGCGGGCCGCGCGAGATGCGGCTGACCCAGGCGGGCGAGGCGCTGGTGCGGCACGCAGACGGGATTCTGGCCGGGCTGACGGCGGCCGAGGAGGAGGTCGCCGCGATCGCCGGGCTGCGGGCCGGGCGGGTGCGGCTGGCGTCGTTCCCCTCGGGGACCCCGACGCTGGTGCCGGGGGCGGTGGCGGAGATGCGGGACCGGCATCCGGGCACGGAGGTCTCGCTGGTGGAGGCCGAGCCGCCGGGTTCCGTGGACATGCTGCGGGCCGGGGACTGCGACATCACGCTGGCCTTCCGCTATCCGGACCTGCCGACTCCGGCCGAGGAGTCCTGGGACGACCTGGTGGTACGCCCGCTGCTCGCGGACCGGCTGGTGGGTGTGGTGCCGCAGCGGCACCGGCTGGCCGGCGGTCCGGCGGCGGTGGAGCTGGCGGAGCTGGCCGGTGAGCGGTGGATCGCGGGCTGTCCGCGCTGCCGGGGCCATCTGGTGGAGCTGTGCGAACGGGAGGGCTTCACGCCCAGGATCGACTTCGCGACCGACGACTACCCGGCGGTGATCGGGCTGGTCGCGGCGGGTCTCGGGGTGGCGGTGCTGCCGCGGCTCGCGCTGGAGTCGCTGCGGTCGCGGGGTGTCGCGGTGCTCGCGCTGCGGCCCGCCGTGCAGCGCGAGGTCGTGGCTCTGACGCTGCCCGACCTCGCACACGTACCGGCGGTGGACATGATGCTGGGCCGGCTGGCGCGGGCGGGATTGCGCTGGTCCTGACCGCAGAATCGATTCTGCTGGGCTCTACGTCGGTGAACCGAGCACGCGGTGCCTGGAGCGCCCCATCATCTCCTCGCGCTCGTCCTCGGTCAGCCCGCCCCAGACGCCGTACGGCTCGCGTACGGCCAGGGCGTGGGTGGCGCACTCCGCGCGTACGGGGCAGCGCATGCACACCTCCTTGGCCGCGGCTTCCCGCGCGCTGCGGGCGGCGCCGCGTTCGCCCTCGGGGTGGAAGAACAGTGAGCTGTCGACGCCTCGGCAGGCGGCCACCAGCTGCCAGTCCCAGAGATCGGCGTTCGGGCCGGGAAGGCGGGAGAAGTCTGCCATTGCTCATCCCCTCGACGGGTGCGTGACGGCCAAGACGACCTCGGTGTCTTCGACCGTACATCTACTGTCGTAGTAGCTGTAAATATGAGTAATCGCCAATCTAGCGGCGATTAGCCCATGCATCAGAAAAGAGCGGCCAAAGGGTGCAAAGTCTGGCATAACACCCGTTCAGCAGCATCCGCCGGGCTGCCCCGGTGTGCGACGGATCGGCGGTGGTGCCGGAAATCTGTCGGCTCACCCATTCTGACCTGCGCCATGACCGTTCCGCATGTGTGCGATCACGTAGAGTGCTGACGGCGGCGACCAAACTTCGTAACTCTTTCGGGTGAGGGTCGTTGAGTGTGGCGGAAGCGGTTGGCGGCCCTTGCGGTCCCACAGGATTCGGGCATCTGCCCGATGCCGTCAGCCCCAACGGTGAAGACTTCGTACAGCCTGGAGGCACAACGTGACGCGGTTCAGCTGCGGAGGGCGGTCATGACTTCCGTCCTCGTCTGCGACGACTCCCCGCTCGCCCGAGAGGCCCTGCGCCGCGCGGTGGCGACCGTGCCCGGCGTCGAGCGCGTAACCACCGCGGCCAACGGCGAGGAGGTGCTCCGCCGCTGGGGGGCCGACCGGTCCGACCTCATCCTGATGGACGTCAGGATGCCGGGGCTCGGCGGCGTCGAGACCGTACGTCGGCTGCTGTCCGCCGACCCCGGTGCCCGCATCATCATGCTCACCGTCGCGGAGGACCTGGACGGCGTCGCCCTCGCGGTGGCCGCCGGCGCCCGCGGCTATCTGCACAAGGACGCCTCACGCGCCGAACTGCGGGCCACCGTCACCCAGGCGCTCGCCGACCCGACCTGGCGGCTCGCGCCGCGCCGGCTGCGGTCCGCCGAGATGGGCGCCGCGCCCACCCTGACCGCCCGGGAGATCCAGGTGCTCGAAGGGATGAGCCACGGACGGTCCAACGCCGAGATCGGCCGCGAGCTGTTCCTCTCGGAGGACACCGTCAAGACGCACGCACGGCGGCTGTTCAAGAAGCTCGGCGCCTCGGACCGGGCGCACGCGGTGGCTCTGGGCTTCCGCTGGGGCCTGGTCCGCTGACTCGGCTACGCCGTACGCCGTACGGCGAACTCGCCCGCGAGTCCTCGGTTTCCCGGGGGAGGACGCATGCTTGACGTATGGACTTCCTCGGGGATCGGCGGGGGCTTCACATGGCGGACCAGAAGGCGCAGATGACAGTGTCGGCCGCGGACTCAGCCGCGGCTTCGGCCACGACGGCTCATAACGCTTCGGTGCAGAAGTACGGCCGCGATGCGGCGGATGCTCCGGCGGCGAGGCACCATGGGTGGATGCGCGACGACGATACTCCGGCCATTGGTGCCCTCGTCCGTCGCGCCGTTGACGGCGATCAACGCGCGACTCACGACCTGTTGGCACACGTTCACCCGCTCGCCGAGCGCTACTGCCGCACCCGGTTGTCCCGGCTGCCCGGTGACGCGCGGCACTTCGTGGACGACCTCGCACAGGAGGTCTGCCTGGCGGTGCTGTGCGCACTGCCGCGCTACCGCGACCTGGGGCGCCCCTTCGAGGCCTTCGTGGTGTCCATCGCCGCCCACAAGGTCGCCGACCTGCAACGGGCCGCGATGCGCCACCCCGGCAGCACCGCCGTCCCCTCCGACGAGATGCCGGAGAAACCGGACGACTCGCTCGGCCCCGAGGAGCGCGCGCTGCTCAACAGCGACGCCGCCTGGGCCAAGGAACTGCTCGACCGGCTGCCGGGGCATCTGCGGGAGCTGGTGCTGCTGCGGGTCGCCGTCGGGCTGAGCGCCGAGGAGACCGGGCGGGTGCTCGGCATGTCGCCGGGGGCCGTACGGGTCGCCCAGCACCGCGCGCTGAGCCGGCTGCGGGCCATCGCCGAGGAGTCGGCCGCCGCACACCCGGCGGGCGCGGGCGGCCTCAGCGCCTAGGCATGTCGCTCGTTCCACCCTTGCGGGCACTGGTCCGTACCGGACCGTCCTGGGAATACCGGCACAGCCACTACCATTGAACAACTCGCCGGGCAAGACCATTCGGGAAGGTGTCATGACGCTGAACGCCGACGGAGTAGCCGAGAAATTCGCCGCCCTCGGGCTGACCTACGACGATGTGCTGCTGCTGCCGGGTGCGTCCGAGGTGCTGCCCAACGAGGTGGACACCTCGTCGCTCATCTCGCGCAACGTCAAGGTCAACATCCCGCTGCTGTCCGCCGCGATGGACAAGGTCACCGAGGCCAGGATGGCCATCGCGATGGCCAGGCAGGGCGGCGTCGGCGTACTGCACCGCAATCTGTCGATCGAGGACCAGGTCAACCAGGTGGACCTGGTCAAGCGGTCCGAGTCCGGCATGGTCACCGACCCGATCACGGTCCGCCCCGACGCCACGCTCGGCGACGCGGACGCGCTGTGCGCGAAGTTCCGGATCAGCGGTGTCCCGGTCACCGACGGCACCGGGCGGCTGCTCGGCATCGTCACCAACCGCGACATGGCCTTCGAGTCCGACCGCGCCCGCCAGGTCCGCGAGGTCATGACACCGATGCCGCTGGTGACCGGCAACGTCGGCATCTCCGGCGTGGACGCGATGGCGCTGCTGCGCCGCCACAAGATCGAGAAGCTGCCGCTGGTCGACGCCGACGGCAGGCTGCGCGGCCTGATCACCGTCAAGGACTTCGTCAAGGCCGAGCAGTATCCGCACGCCGCCAAGGACTCCGAGGGCCGGCTCGTCGTCGGCGCCGCGGTCGGCGCCGGACCCGAGGCCCTGGACCGCGCGCAGGCGCTGGTCGGCGCCGGGGTGGACTTCCTGGTGGTCGACACCTCGCACGGCCACAACAGCAACGCGCTCAACTGGATGGCCAAGATCAAGGCCAGCGTCACTGTGGACCTCGTCGGCGGCAACGTCGCCACCCGCGACGGCGCCCGCGCGCTGATCGACGCGGGCGTGGACGGCGTCAAGGTCGGCGTCGGCCCCGGCTCCATCTGCACCACCCGGGTGGTCGCCGGCATCGGCGTCCCCCAGGTCACCGCGATCTACGAGGCCGCGCAGGCCTGCCACGACGCCGGCGTCCCCGTCATCGGCGACGGCGGCCTGCAGTATTCCGGCGACATCGGCAAGGCGCTGGCCGCGGGCGCGAGCAGCGTCATGCTCGGCAGCCTGCTCGCCGGCTGCGAGGAGTCCCCCGGGGAACTGCTCTTCATCAACGGCAAGCAGTTCAAGTCCTACCGCGGCATGGGATCGCTCGGCGCGATGCAGTCCCGCGGGCAGGGTCGCTCGTACTCCAAGGACCGCTACTTCCAGGCCGAGGTCTCGGCCGACGACAAGCTCGTGCCCGAGGGCATCGAGGGCCAGGTTCCTTACCGCGGCCCGCTGTCCGCCGTCCTCCACCAGCTCGTGGGCGGCCTGCGCCAGACCATGGGCTACGTCGGCGCGGCGACCGTCGCGGAGATGGAGTCCAAGGGCCGCTTCGTCCGCATCACCGCGGCAGGCCTCAAGGAGTCCCACCCCCACGACATCCAGATGACGGTCGAGGCCCCCAACTACCACGGCTGACGCCGCGCCGGCGCCCCCGGCCACGTCCCGCCCTCCCCAGGGCGCGGGATTTCGCGGTGCCTCCGCGGCAGGGGGCGCCCACCCGGGGGCGCGGGGAACCGCGCGCCCAGCCGCCCACCGGCCGGTGGTCCGGGTCGGACCGGAGAGACCCTTCGGGCCGGTGACGACCCGCACGTGCGTGGCGGGGCCGGCCGCGCAGGCCCCAGGGGGCGTCCGCACACGACGGCTGTGGAGGGTCACGCGCGCTCCTTGGGCGCCGCCGCCTGCCGCGCGGCAGGCGTACGGGCACGTCCGGCGCGGTCGGCAGCCGGAGCGTGCGGGATACTGGGGCCGCAGGCCACAGAGAGAGGCACGGACGTGACAGAGATCGAGATCGGTCGGGGCAAGCGAGGCCGCAGGGCATATTCCTTCGACGACATCGCCGTAGTGCCCAGCCGCCGCACCCGGGACCCGAAGGAAGTCTCGATCGCCTGGCAGATCGACGCCTACCGCTTCGAGCTGCCCTTCCTCGCCGCGCCGATGGACTCGGTCGTGTCGCCGGAGACCGCGATCCGGATCGGCAACCTCGGCGGGCTCGGGGTGCTGAATCTGGAGGGGCTGTGGACCAGGTACGACGACCCCGAGGCGCTGCTCGCGGAGATCGCGGAGCTGGATGACGTACGGGCGACCGCGCGGCTCCAGGAGATCTACCGGGCGCCGATCCGCGAGGAGCTGATCGGGCAGCGCATCAAGGAGGTGCGGGACGCCGGGGTCGTGACGGCCGCCGCGCTGTCGCCGCAGCGGACCGCGCAATTCTCCAAGGCCGTGGTGGACGCCGGGGTGGACCTGTTCGTGATCCGCGGCACCACCGTGTCCGCGGAGCACGTCAGCGGGTCGCACGAGCCGCTGAATCTCAAGCAGTTCATCTACGAGCTGGACGTGCCGGTCATCGTCGGCGGCTGCGCCACCTACACGGCGGCGCTGCACCTGATGCGGACCGGGGCCGCCGGTGTGCTGGTCGGCTTCGGCGGCGGGGCCGCGCACACCACGCGCAATGTGCTGGGCATCCAGGTGCCGATGGCCACCGCGGTGGCCGATGTGGCGGCGGCCCGCAGGGACTACATGGACGAGTCCGGCGGTCGCTATGTGCACGTCATCGCGGACGGCGGCTTCGGCGCCAGCGGTGACCTGCCCAAGGCGGTCGCCTGCGGGGCGGACGCGGTGATGATGGGCTCGCCGCTGGCCCGCGCGACGGACGCGCCGGGGCGCGGTTTCCACTGGGGCATGGAGGCGGTCAACCCCGAACTGCCGCGCGGCAAGCGGATGAACCTCGGGACGGCCGGCACGACGGAGGAGATCCTGCTCGGCCCGTCGCACGCCCCGGACGGCTCGATGAACTTCTTCGGTGCGCTGCGCCGCTCGATGGCGACGACCGGCTACTCCGACCTGAAGGAATTCCAGCGCGTCGAGGTCACGGTCTCGCCGACGCACCACCGCTGAGACAGCGCGAAGGCGGCGGGGACGCGAGCTGCGTCCCCGCCGCCTTTCGTGTGCGGCGGGTCAGTTCGCGACGCGGCGGGTCACGACGAAGCCCTCAAGGCCGGCGATGGCCAGGAAGAAGAAGGACTTCGCGTCGAAGTCGTGCTTCCACTGGCGGAAGACGTCGCCGCCGTGGTCGGTGAGCATCGAGAACCAGGAGATGTCCAGGCCGGCCTGCGAGGCGTAGTGGCTGGCGATCATCGACAGGCCGACCATCTCGCCGAGGAAGACGCCGAGCAGCGCCAGCACGATGCCGACGAAGGGCAGCACGGGATTGCGGCCGCCGATCTTGCCGAGCGCGAAGCCGATCAGCAGGCCCACCGCCAGGGCGAGGTAGCCGACCTCGGTGTAGTGGCCGTCGTCCTTGGCCATCGCCCGCATGATCCCGGCGTAGGCGAACGCGGCGACCAGCATGGCGGCCACACCCGCGACGACGGCGAGCCCGGGGTTCCCCCGCGGCGGGGCGCCGATCGGGGCCGGCGGGGCGTACGCGGCGGCGTTGAAGGGCGCGCCGCCCTGCGGCGGGGTGACGTACGGCGACGGGGCGTACGGCTGCTGCGGGCCGGGCGGCGGCTGCTGCGCGTACGGGTTCTGGCCGACGGGCGGCTGCTGCGGCGGCGGGAAGTCGGAGCTCATAAAGGGTCCCCCGGGGACGGAATGCTGTGGGTTTCCGCACGTCGGGCGGCCCGCTTTGATGCGTGCATGCCCCGTGCGAACGGTGAGCCGAAATCTAGCAGGGGGCGGTGACAATCGGACAGGACGTTTGATCCGGTCGTTACAGGACCCGGACGTCCGCCCACCAGGGTGATTACGGCCCGTCGCTCACAGCCGGGCGGCGGCGCCGGCCGGGGTGGCGCCGCGGGTGTCGAGGAGGAGTTGGGCCTTGACCGCCAGGCCCTGGAGGTCGTACGTGCGGTGGTGCTGGAGCAGCAGCGTCAGATCGGCGTCGGCGGCGGCCTCCCACAGGGAGTCGGCGCGCGGGACCGGGCGGTCCATGACGCGCCACTGCGGTACGTACGGGTCGTGGTAGCTGAGCTGGGCGCCGAGTTCGAGCAGCCGGGTGCCGATCTCCCGGGCGGGGGCGCCCTGCTGGTCGGCGAGGTCGGCCTTGTACGTCACGCCGAGCAGCAGGACGCGGGCGCCGCGCAGCGACTTGCCGTGCTCGTTGAGCAGCGCCGCGGCCCGCTGGACGACGTAGCGCGGCATGCGGGAGTTGACCTCCTGGGCGAGTTCGACCATCCGCAGCGGGTGGCCGGGCAGCCGGGGGTGGGCGAGCGGGGTGA
>NZ_JAJSYW010000234.1:0-8903 GCF_036815005.1 Streptomyces sp. IBSBF 2435
GGTCCTTGGTGGGCGGGTAGCCGGCCTTCTTGCGGTAGAGGACCGAGGGCGGCAGCAGGTCGCGTACGGCGGCCCGCAGGAGGCTCTTCTCCCGGCCGTCGAAGGACTTCATCGCCCACGGCACGTTGTAGACGTACTCCACGAGGCGGTGGTCGAGGAAGGGCACGCGGCTCTCCAGGGCCGCGGCCATTCCCATGCGGTCCTTGCGGTCCAGGATGATGCGCAGGTAGCCGGTGAGGTTGAGGTGGGTCATGCGGCGGATGTCGCGGTCGGTCCCGCTCTCGCCGTCGAGCAGTTCGATCCCGGCGACGGCCGACTGGTAGACGTCCTCCTCGTAGCGGCGCAGGTCGAGGCGTTCGACGAGGTCCGGGGCGAGCATCGCGGTGTACGTGGCGCCGCCGGGGCCGAGCTTGTGCCGGGCGAACTCCAGCCAGGGAAGGCCGTTGGCGCGGCGCAGGCCGGGGTCGAGGAACCAGTCGTAGCCGCCGAAGAGCTCGTCGGCGCCGTCGCCGGTGAGCGCGACGGTGCAGTCCTCGCGGAAGGCCCGGCACAGCAGCAGCAGGGAGGTGTCCAGGTCGCCCAGGGGGGTCGGCATGTCGCGGGCGCGCAGGACGTCGGAGCGGGTCCGGGGGGACATCAGGCTGGCGCCGGCGATGTCGACGCTGGTGTGGATGGTGCCCAGGTACTCGGCCATGGCGCGGGCGAACGGGCCGTCGGCGGTTGTGCGGATGTCGTCGGCGCGGAAGTCCTCGGCGGGGCCGAAGCCGACCGCGTAGGTGCGCAGCTTGCCGTTGTCGGGGCTGAGGTGGCGCACGGCGAGCGCGGCGAGCGCGCTGGAGTCGAGACCGCCGGACAGGAACGATCCCAGGGGCACGTCGGAGACGACCTGGCGGCGGACGGAGTCCTCCAGCAGGTCCCGGACGGTGGCCACCGTGGTGTCGAGGTCGTCGGTGTGGTCGCGGGGCTGGAGGGACCAGTAGCGGTGGACGGCGGTCCCGTCGCGGCCGAAGCGGACGACGGTGCCGGGCACTTGTTCGTTCACTCCGGTGTAGACGCCCGATTCGGGGCGCTTGACGAAGCCGATGACGGCGCGCAGGCCGTCGAGGCCGACCCGGGCGGGCAGGGCGGGGTGTTCGAGCAGCGCCTTGATCTCGGAGCCGAAAGCGAGGCCGCCGGGGACGTGTGCCCAGTACATCGGGTAGATGCCGAACCGGTCGCGGATCAGGACCAGTTCGCCGCTGCGGCCGTCCCAGACCGCGAAGGCGAACATGCCCAGCAGGCGTTCGGCGCAGGCGGCGCCCCACTCCAGGTAGGCGTGCAGCACGACCTCGGTGTCGCTGTCGGTGGTGAAGGCGTGTCCCCGGGTGCGCAGTTCGGCGCGCAGTTCTGTGTAGTTGAAGACCTCGCCGGTGTAGGCGAGGGCGACCGGTGCGCTGCCGGGCACGTCGTGCACGAGGGGCTGCACGCCGCCGGCGACGTCGATGACGGACAGGCGGCGGGTGCCCAGGGCGGCGTGTTCGCCGGTCCACACCCGCCCGTCGTCCGGGCCGCGCCAGGCGAGCGCGTCGGTCATCGCGGTGACGAGTCCGTGCTGTCCCGGGTGGGCCGGACGGTAGTCGACGAAACCCGCTATTCCGCACATATGTCTGATCTCCTGTCGGTGGGGTGGTCCGGGGTGCCGGGAGGCCGGTGCGCCGGTGCGGGGGCGCCGTGCTGCGCGTCGCGTTCCGCCCGGTCGCGGAATCCGTCGCCGATCGCGGTGCACATGGCGCCGAGCGAGGCGCGGGCCCGCGCGGCCTCCAGCAGGGCGGGGACGACGTTCTCCCGCCGGCCGGCCGCCGTCCGCAGCCGGGCCAGGGGTGCGGGGGCGGGCCGGGCGCTGACGGGCCGGCGGCGGCCGGGGATGACGCCGGAGGCCCGCTGCTGGCGGACGAGGGCGGCCTCCGCCGGGCTGTGGTCGGCGTCGGCGACGCCGACCAGCGGTCCGCGGTCGTGGTAGGCGGCCTCGTCGATCTCGCCCTCCAGCCAGCCGCTGCGCAGGCACGCCATGAGGCCGCCGCGTGCCGCGATCCGGTCCAGCCAGTCGGCCGCGCCGCGTTCGATGTCGCCGGCGAGGCCTTCGATGACCGCCGAGCCGCCGAGGGCGTCGGCGTACCGGGCCAGGTCGGTCTCCTGCTGGAGGATCTGCTGGACCCGCAGCGCGACGCGGGCGGACAGCTCGCCCGGGGTCTGGGTGGCCTCGTCGAACCCGCACACGTGTAGGGACTGGACGCCGCCGAGCACCGCGGCGATCGCCTGCACGGTGGTGCGTGCGACGTTGTTGAGCGGTTCGGAGGCGGCCAGGACCGAGCCGAAGGTGTTGACCTGGATGCGCATCTTCTGGCTGCGCGGGTCCCGGGGCGCGAACAGGTCGTGCATGCGCCGGGCGTAGAGGCGGCGGGCCGCGCGGTACTTGGCCGCCTCGGCGAGCAGTTCCATGTGGGCGCCGTAGATGAAGCTGAGCTGCGGGGCGACCTGGTCGACGGTGAAGCCGCGCTCCAGCATGCCGCGCACGTACTGCTCGGCGTCGGCGATACCGAGGGCGATCTCCAGGTCGCGGCCGGCGCCGGCCTCCCGGGCGTGGCCGCCGGAGATGGAGACCGGGTTGACCTTGGGCAGGTGGCGTACGCAGTACTCGACGACGTCCAGCGAGAGGCGGAAACTGTCGTCGAGGCCGAACACGCAGGCCTTGCGGGCCAGCCATTCCTTGAGCATCTCGTTCTGGAGCGTCCCGCGCAGCGCCGGGGGCGGGGTCGCGCTCTCCTCGGCCACCACGATCCACATCGCCAGCAGCACGGGGGCGGTGGCGTTGATCGTCATCGAGACCGAGACCTCGTCCAGCGGGATGCCCGCGAAGACCGCGGCGAGGTCGTCGACGGTGGCGATCGACACCCCGCACCGGCCGACCTCGCCGAGGGCCCGCGGGTCGTCCGGGTCGAGGCCCATCTGGGTGGGCAGGTCGAAGGCGAGGGAGAGCCCGGTCTCGCCGCGGTCCAGGAGGTAGCGGAAACGGGTGTTGGTGTCCTCGGGGTCCCCGAGCCCGGCGAGCTGCCGGATCGTCCAGGGCCGGGTGGTGTAGCCGGTGGGGTGGATCCCGGCGTCGTAGGGGTATGTCCCCGGCGTGCCCATAAGTGGCTCCTAGTCGTGGAGGAGTTCGCCGGTGATCCGCAGCAGCTCCCGGCGCTGCGGCCGGCCTCTGAGGTAGAAGTGGCCGCCGGGCAGGAGGGACACCCCGAAGGGCCCGGTGGTCTCGCGGCCCCATCCGGCCAGCACGTCCCCGGTGGTGTCCTGGTCGCCGCCGACCACCCGCACGGGCAGGCCGAGCGGCGGTCCGGGACGGTAGCGGTAGGTCTCGTAGGCCGCCAGATCGGCCCGGTAGAGCGGCATGACCAGAGCGAGCAGCGCGGGATCGGCCGGCAGCGGGCCGTAGCGCTCCTCGGTGAGGGCGAGCAGGCCGGCGTCATCGAGATCCGCGAGGTGCCGGCCGTCCCGCGGCGCGGCCGGCGGCGGACACGACGACAGCAGAAGGAACCGCGGCTGCGGTGCTCCGCGGTCGCGCAGGGCCCGGGCGGTCTCGAAGGCCACGAGCGCACCGAGGCTGTGGCCGAAGAAGGCGTACGGCTCCTGCGGAGGGGCGAACACGCCGAGGAACTCCTCGACCATCCGGTGGACATCCCGCAAAGGCGTCTCAGCGATGCGGGAACCCCGCCCGGGCGACTGCACACCCCAGCACTCGACATCCGCAAGAGCCTCGAACCAGGACAGATACTCGCCCGGCAGCCCGCCGCTGTGCGGGAAGCAGTACAGACGCAGCCGTGCCGACGGCCGTGCGCACCGCCGGACGAGCCACCGCGGAGGAACAGCTGTCACGGGGTCGCCTCCCGAAGGGACGGTTGTCACGGGGTCGCCTCCCGGCGGGCGGCGACGGCACGGGCCAGGTCGTGCGGGGTGGGGCCGGTGTAGAAGTCCGCGGTGGTCAGGGGGATGCCGAACTCCTGGCGTATCCAGGCCGCCAGCCGGGTGGCCATCAGGGAGTCACCGCCGAGGTCGAAGAAGTTGTCGTGCGGTTCCACGGCCGGCAGTCCGAGGCCGGCGGCGATCACCGCGGCGATCCGCCGTACCGGGTCGGCGCCGGCCTGCGGCGGTCCGCCGGCCGGCGGCACCGCGGCATCCGCCGGCACCGCCGCGGCCGGGGGCCGGGACGGGGTGACGGGCTCCTCCCCCAGGTGCACCCCGGCGGCGCGGACGGCGGTGTCCCCGGCGGACGGGGACACCGCGGATGCCGGGGACGCCGGGGACGGTTCCCGGGGTTCGACGAGGAAGCGCCGGCCCTGGAAGGGGTACAGGGGCAGCTTGACGCGGCGCCGCGCGCCGTGCCGCATCGCGTCCCAGTCCAGGACGGCGCCGGCCCCCCACATGCGTCCGGCGGCGGTGAGCATCGTCAGATGGTCGCCCGCCTCGTCGTTCGGGTGCGGCAGGGACTGCACGACCAGGTGGCGCGGCCCCACATCGGGGTGCTGCCGGGCCAGGGTGGCCAGGGTACGGCCCGGGCCGACCTCGAGCAGGGTCCGCTCCTGCCCGGCGGTCACGGTGCGCAGGGCCGCGGCGAACCGCACGGTGCGGCGCAGGTGGGCCGACCAGTAGGCGGGGTCGGTCAGCTGGCCCTCGGCCGCCCACTCCCCCGTCATGTCGGAGACGAACGGCACCCGGGGCTCCTGCGGGCCGGCCTGCGAGACCAGCTTCTCGAAGGCGTCCATGACGGGTTCGACCAGCGCCGAGTGGCCGGCCGTGGCGATCTTGAGCAGGCGCGAGTCGATACCGCGGTCGCGCAGGCCGGCGGCGAACCGCTCGACGAGCTCGGTACGCCCCGACACCGCGCAGCGGCCGGGGCCGTTGACTGCGGCGACCGACAGCCCGGCGGGCAGTACCGGCTCGACCTCGGCCTCGGGGAGTTCCAGTGCCAGCATGCTCCCGGACGGCAGCGACTGGAGGAGGCGGCCCCGCTCGCGGACGAGGCGCACGGCGTCGGGCAGGGTGAAGACGCCGGCCAGGCAGGCGGCCGCGTACGCGCCGAGGCTGTGCCCCAGGACGGCGTGCGGACGCACCCCCCAGGACTCCCACAGCCGGCACAGGGCGTACTCCAGGGTGAAGACGGCGGGCTGGCCGATCTCGATGGTGGCGAGCCGCTCCGCGATCCTGGCCTGCCGGCCCGGATCGTCCGGCGGCGCGAAGACGGCGCGCAGGCCCGCGCCGAGGCCGGCGTCGAGGCCGCAGACCTCGTCCACCGCACCGCGGAAGGCCGGCTCGGCGGCGTACAGGTCGCGGCCCATGCCCAGGTGCTGGCCGCCCTGGCCGGGGAAGAGGAAGACGACGGAGGGCGCGCGGCCGGGCGCGGCGGCGTCCAGGAGCCGTCCCGGGGTCCGTGCCGACAGCACCCGGCCGGCCTCGGCGGCGTCCGCGCAGACCGCGAAGCGGCGCAGCCGGTACGCCGCCCGGCCGGTCTGCGCGGTCCAGGCGGCGTCGGCGAGCGGCGGCGCGTCCGGGGCGGCGAGGCGCTCGGCGAACCGGTCGGTCACCGCCTCCAGGGCCGCGGCGTCCTTGGCGGAGAGCACGAGCAGTTGCGGGCGGCCGTCGGGAAGCGCGGCGGCGGCCGCGGGGGCCTCCTCCAGGACGACATGGGCATTGGTGCCGCCCATGCCCAGGGCGTTGACGGCGGCACGGCGCGGACCGTCACCGCGCGGCCAGTCCGTCCGCTCGGTGACGACGCGGAAGGGCACGCGGTCCCAGTCGATGTCGGGGTTGGGAACCCCGAAATTGAGGCTCGCGGGTATCACGCCGTGCTCCACGGCGAGGACCGTCTTGATCAGGCCGGTCACACCGGCGGCGGCATCGGTGTGACCGACGGCGGTCTTGACCGATCCGAGCGCGCAGAATCCCGCGTCGCCGGTGTCCTCGCGGAACGCCCGGGTCAGCGCGGCGACCTCGATGGGGTCGCCGAGCGGGGTACCGGTGCCGTGGGCCTCCACGTAGGTGATGGTGCGGGCGTCGACGCCTGCGACCAGCTGGGCGGCGCGCACGGTCCGCGCCTGGCCCTCGACGCTGGGGGCGGTGAAGCCGACGGAATCGCCGCCGTCGTTGTGGACGGCGCTGCCGCGCAGGACGGCGTGCACATGATCGCCGTCGGCCAGGGCGTCGGCCAGCAGCTTGAGGACGACCAGGCCGGCAGCGCTGCCGCCGACCGTGCCGCGTCCGCGGGCGTCGAAGGCCCGCACGACACCGTCGCCGGTGACGATTCCGCCCTCGACGTACGAGGCGCGCGGCGGCCGCACGTGCACCGTCGCGCCGCCGGCCAGGGCGAGAGCGCATTCGCCGGCCAGCAGGGACTGGCACGCCAGGTGGACGGCGACGAGAGAGGTCGAGCAGGCGCTCTGCACGGTGACGACCGGGCCCCGCAGCCGCAGCCGCTGCGCCACGCGCAGGGTGAGAAAGTCGGGGGCGGTCGACAGGTGGATCTGCCAGTCGTCGACGAAGGGCAGGGCATCGCGCTGGGACTCCAACGCCGCACGGTAGCGGGTCGTGGCGCCCCCCGCGAACAGGCCCACCGGCTGCGGGCAGGACACGGAGCCGTACCCCGCGTCCTCCATGGCATGGTGGGCGCACTGCAGGAAGACCCGCTGCTGAGGGTCCATCACCAGGGCCTCGCGGGGGGAGAACCCGAAGAAGTCCGCGTCGAAGAGATCGGCGCCGGCCAGCAGTCCGTGGGCCGTGACATGGCCCTCGGGGGTGCCGGGAAGGCCGGTCCATGTGGTGATGTGCCCCGTGCCGGCGCACAGGTTGCGCCAGTACTGGTCCACGTCGGCGGCGCCGGGGAAGCACCCGGCCATGCCGATGACGGCGATCAGCGCGCCGTCCGGGTCGTCGGGAAGCGCGTCGGTCATCGGGTTCCTCCATCCAGGTCGGCGGCAGGACCGGACGCGGACGTGCCGGTCCGGGAACGGCCCCGGCGGAGCCGCGAGACCCCGCCGCGGCGGCGTTCGGCCGCGGCGGCGGACAGGGGCGGGGCGGCCGGGGCCGCGTCCGGGCCCCCTTCGAGGAACGCGGCCAGGGCGGCGAGGGTGGGGTGCTCGAAGAGCGCGATCAGGGGGAAGGTGCGCCCGGTGAGGTCCTGGAGGCGCAGGTGGACGGTCTCCAGGAGCATCGAGTGGCCGCCCAGGTCGAAGAATCCGTCGTCGGCGCCGATCTCCTCCAGCCCGAGCACCTCGCGCCAGACCGCGGCCACCGTCTGCTCGGCACCGGCGCGCGGCGCCCGGTGCGGGGCGGACGCCGAGGAGGCGGGGGCGGGCAGCGCGGCACGGTCCACCTTGCCGCCGAAGCTGATCGGCAGCCGCTCCAGGACGGCCCACTGGCGGGGAACCATGTAGCCGGGCAGCCGTTCGGCGAGGCGGGCCGCGACCGCGGCAGGGACGATGGTGCCGGGCGGCCCGGAGGGCACCAGCCATCCGGCGACCCGGCCGTTGTGCAGGCCGATGTGCGCTGCCGCCACCTCGGGCAGCGCGAGGAGCGCGCAGACCACCTCCTCGGGCTCGATCCGGTGGCCGTCCAGGGCGATCTGGTCGTCGGCCCTGCCGTGGAACTCGTAGGTGCCGTCGGGCCCCAGCCGCACGAGGTCCCCGGTGCGGTAGAGCCGCAGGGGGCCGCCGCCGGGGCCGGGGCGGGTGACGAACCGTTCGGCGGTCAGGTCGGGGCGCCCGAGATAGCCGCGGGCCAGGCCGGGACCGCCCAGGCACAGCTCCCCCGTCGTGCCGGGGCCGACCGGACGCAGGCCGTCGTCCACGACCAGCGCGACAGCGCCGGCGACGGGGACGCCCAGCGAAGGGGCGCCGGTGTCGTCGCCGGCGGGCACGGGGCCGGCGAGCGCGACGACGGTGGCCTCGGTCGGCCCGTAGTTGTTGACCAGCAGGAACGGCTGGTCCGGGCGCGGCCGGCCGCGGAGCCGGTCGCCGCCGGTGCGCAGCAGGCGCAGGGCCGTGCCGTCCGGCCACGGGGCGGCGATGAGCGGTTCGGCCAGCCGCGTCGGCAGGAACGAGACGGTCACCCCGGTGCGGACCATCCACGCGCGCAGGGCGTCCGGGGCGAGCACCGTCTCCGGCGGCGGGACGTGCAGGCAGGCGCCCGCCGCCAGGGCCGGCCACAGCTCCCACACCGAGGCGTCGAACGCCGGTGAGGCGATCAGCGTGCACCGGTCGGAAGGTGTCAGGGCGGCCGTACGGGTGTCCCAGGCGACGAGGTTGGACAGCGAGCCGTGCTCGACCATCACACCTTTGGGCTCGCCGGTGGAACCCGAGGTGAAGACCACGTAGGCCAGGTCGTCCGGGCGGGAGGCGGCGGGCCGGGGCGCGTCCGGGACCCGGCCGCCGCCGGGCGCGGGGTCCGGCGGGCAGGGCAGGACGTGCTCGGCGGCCGGGGCCGGGCCGCCGGGGGCGGCAAGGACGATGCTCGCCCCGGCCGCCGCGGCGAGCCCGTCGAGCCGGCCGGCCGGCTGCGCGGGGTCGAGCGGGAGGTAGGCGGCGCCGGACTTCAGCACGGCCAGGAGCGCTGTCGCGTACTGCGGGCCGCGCGGGAGGCAGACTCCGACGATGCGGCCCGGTCCGGCGCCCAGGGCGCGCAGCGTCCGGGCGAGGCGGTCGGCGGCGCGGTCGAGCTGCCGGTAGGTCAGCACCCGGCCGCCGGCGACCACGGCGGGTGAGTGGGGGGATCGGGCCGCCCGGCGGGCGACGAGTTCGTGCACCGGCGGGAGCGGGGGGACGGGGTGCGGGTGCGCGGCGGGGTCCTCGCGGGTCACGGGGCGGCCTGCCTTCCGGGCG
>NZ_JAJSYW010000235.1:0-8890 GCF_036815005.1 Streptomyces sp. IBSBF 2435
CCCCCCCCCGCCCCCCCCCCCCCCCCCCCCGCCACGGCTCATTGCGCCGGTTCCGCCAGCGGCAGGTACACGCGGTTGCCCGCGGCGGCGAACTCCCTGGACTTCTCCAGCATGCCCGCCTCGATCTCCTCGTCCGAAGCCGACGAGGCCAGGTCGGGGGCGAACTGCTCTGTGATGCTTTTACTGATTTTCATCGAGCAGAATTTCGGGCCGCACATCGAGCAGAAGTGCGCGGTCTTCGCCGGCTCGGCCGGCAGCGTCTCGTCATGGAAGGCGCGGGCGGTGTCCGGGTCGAGGGCCAGGTTGAACTGGTCCTCCCAGCGGAATTCGAAGCGGGCGTCGGACAGGGCGTCGTCCCAGGCCTGGGCGTCCTGGTGGCCCTTGGCCAGGTCGGCGGCGTGGGCGGCGATCTTGTAGGTGATCACGCCGGTCTTGACGTCGTCGCGGTCGGGCAGGCCGAGGTGTTCCTTGGGGGTGACGTAGCAGAGCATCGCGGTGCCCCACCAGGCGATCATCGCGGCCCCGATGCCCGAGGTGATGTGGTCGTAGGCGGGCGCGATGTCGGTGGTCAGCGGGCCGAGGGTGTAGAACGGGGCCTCTTCGCAGATCTCCTGCTGGAGGTCGATGTTCTCCTTGATCTTGTGCATCGGGACATGGCCCGGGCCCTCGATCATGGTCTGCACCTGGTGGCGCTTGGCGATGGTGTTCAGCTCGCCGAGGGTGTGCAGTTCGGCGAACTGCGCCTCGTCGTTGGCGTCGGCGATGGAGCCGGGGCGCAGGCCGTCGCCGAGGGAATAGGTGACGTCGTAGGCCGCGAGGATGTCGCACAGCTCGGCGAAGTTCTCGTAGAGGAAGCTCTCCTTGTGGTGGGCCAGGCACCACGCCGCCATGATCGAGCCGCCGCGCGAGACGATGCCGGTCTTGCGGCGGGCGGTGAGCGGCACATGGCGCAGCAGGACGCCGGCGTGCACGGTCATGTAGTCGACGCCCTGTTCCGCCTGCTCGATGACGGTGTCCTTGTAGATCTCCCAGGTCAGTTCCTCGGCGCGGCCTTCGACCTTTTCCAGCGCCTGGTAGAGCGGGACGGTGCCGATGGGGACGGGGGAGTTGCGCAGCACCCATTCGCGGGTGGTGTGGATGTTGCGCCCGGTGGAGAGGTCCATGACCGTGTCGGCGCCCCAGCGGGTGGCCCAGGTCATCTTCTCCACCTCCTCCTCGATGGAGGAGGTGACCGCGGAATTGCCGATGTTCGCGTTGACCTTCACCAGGAACCGCTTGCCGATGATCATCGGCTCGATCTCCGGGTGGTTGACGTTCGCCGGCAGTACGGCCCGGCCGGCGGCGATCTCCTCGCGCACGGTCTGCGGCAGGACGTTCTCGCGCAGGGCGGCGTATTCCATCTCCGGGGTGATCTCGCCGCGTCTGGCGTAGGCGAGTTGGGTGACCGGCTGCCCGCCGCGGGCGCGCCGGGGGAGCCGTGGGCGGCCGGGGAAGACCGCGTCCAGATTCCGCAGGCCCCCGCGGGGGGAGGTGTGCTTGATGCCGTCGTCCTCGGGGCGGACCGGGCGGCCCGCGTACTCCTCCGTGTCGCCGCGGCTGATGATCCAGTTCTCCCGGACCGGGGCGAGGCCCCGCCGGACATCGGTCTGCACCGACGGGTCGGTGTAGGGGCCCGATGTGTCGTACAGCGTCACATCGCGCCCGTTGGTGAGGTGCACCTGGCGGACCGGGACCGCCATGTCCGGCCGTGACCCGGTGAGATACGCCTTGTGCCAGCCGATTTCGCGCGTGCGTGCGTCCTGCGTGGTCATGAGACCTACTCCCTACGCCGGCATTACCCGGTAACAGGTTCGGCGGTCGGCGCAGCTGTCGCGTCGGCGTCGGCACCTCGTCGGTACCGCGTCCGCTTCGGCTTTCAGCGCCCTCTCAGCCCGGTGCTCCGAGCTCCCGCGTGTGCAAAGGTGGCCCCAACGGTAGCGGCTGGATGCGTACGGGCACCAGGCCCTCGCGGCGAACGGCCGGCGGACTCCCCCGTTGGGCACGCGAACCGCCGGCCGTACGGACGGACGCTGCGGCGCTGTACACACGATCGCCGCCGGTGGCAGGGCCACCGGCGGCGTACGGGGTGAACGGGCGGGAGATCGCCGCGACCGTCACCAATCGCGCTTCGAGGACTTCGACGAACCGCCGGACGTGACGCGCTTCACGACCAGGACCAGCGCCCCGACCAGGACCACGAACACGATCACCTTGAACAGCAGGCCGATCACAAAGCTCACCAGGGCGGCGACCAGCGAGCCGAAGACCACGAGCGCGATGACCGGGATGGCGACCCATTTGACCCACCACGGCAGGCCCCTCAGCAGCTTGTCCATGACGCCTGACTCTCCTTCGTCCCCGCACCGGGTCGGTCCGGCGGCTTTTCCGCCGATACTTCGACTGTAGGGCTACTTCTGCCCGCGGTGGGGGCCGCGGACGCCGGATCCGACCCTGATCGCACCCTTAGGGTTCCGGCGGGGAGAAGACCACCACGACCCTGAGGTCCTCGGTGATGTGGTGGAAGCGGTGCGGTGTGCCGGCCGGCACATAGACGACGCTGCCGCGCGCGACGGTCGTCGTCTCCTCACCCACCGTGATCGCGGCCCGGCCGCTGACCACCAGGTAGATCTCGTCCTGAGCGTGCGGCTGCTGCGGGTCGGCCTCCCCCGCCTTGAGCGCGTACAGCCCGGCCGACATAGTGCGCTCCTTGAGAAAGCGCAGGTAGGCGCCATCGTTCGCGGCCCGTTCCGCGTCCAGGTCATCCAGCCGGAACACCTTCATCGCCACTCCTCCGCTGCGGTCGGGCTACGGTTCTGCACCGTCTCTTGCCCTGCCCATCAGGTCTGCGACGATCACACCATGAAGAATTTCCTCGTCAAAACCCTGGCGAACGCCGCCGCCCTCGGCATCGCCACCTGGGTGATCAAGGACATCACCCTGACCGGTGACTCCACGTCACGAAAAGTGCTCAGCCTGATATTGGTCGCGCTGGTCTTCGGCGTCGTGAACTGGCTGGTGAAGCCGATCGTCAAGGTGCTGTCCTTCCCGCTGTTCATCCTCACCCTGGGGCTGATCACGCTGGTGGTGAACGCCCTGATGCTGCTGCTGACGTCGTGGCTGGCCGGCAAGCTGAGCCTGGACTTCCATGTGGAGGGCTTCTGGACCGCGGTGGTCGGCGCTCTGATCATCAGCATCGTGTCCTGGGCACTGCACGTCGTCCTGCCGGACGACGAGTGAGCGGCGGACAGGGGGGCACGGACGTCCCCGCGGGGCCGGGGAACGCCGGGAACCAAGGGCACGGCGGGGAGCGGGGGTACGGCGGCGGTCCGGGCGACAGCACGCGCAGCGTGCACGCCGGGCGGCCGCCGGCGAGGGCGTACGAGCCGTCGCTGCCGGGTCCGGTCTTCGTCTCGCACTACCACCTGCCCGGCGAGGCGGCCGGCCCCTACCTCTACGGCCGGGACGACAATCCGACCTGGGAGCGGCTGGAGCAGGCGATCTCGGAGCTGGAGGCGCCGGGCGACCCGGCGGTCGGCACCGCGGTCTTCGCCTCGGGCATGGCGGCCGTCGCGGCGGTGCTGCTGTCGCAGGTGAAGGCCGGGCAGACGGTCGTACTGCCGTCGGACAGCTACCAGACCACGCGCGCGCTGCGCGACCGCCTGGAGTCCTACGGCGTGACGGTACGGCTCGCGCCGACCGCGGGTGACGCGCAGCTGGCGGCGGTCGAGGGCGCCTCGCTGGTGTGGCTGGAGACGCCGTCGAATCCGGGGCTCGACGTGTGCGACATCCGGCGGCTGGCGGACGCGGCCCATGCGGCGGGCGCGCTGGTCGCCGTCGACAACACCCTTGCCACGCCGCTGGGGCAGCGGCCGCTCTCGCTCGGCGCGGACTTCTCGGTGGCCAGCGGCACCAAGGCGCTCGGCGGCCACGGCGACCTGCTGCTGGGCTACGTGAGCACCAGGGACGCGGACCTGGCCGCGGGTGTGCGGTTCTGGCGCAAGACGGTCGGCGCGGTCCCCGGGCCGATGGAGGCCTGGCTCGCGCACCGGTCGATCGCGACCTTCGCCCTGCGGGTGGACCGGCAGGCGACGAATGCCGTGGCTCTTGCGACGGCGTTGCTCGAACGCCCAGAAGTGACCGATCTCCGCCACCCGGGGCTGCCGACCGACCCCTCGCACGCGGTGGCCGCCAGGCAGATGCGCCGCTTCGGCAGTGTGGTGTCCTTCACCCTGCCCGACCGGGCACACGCGGAACGCTTCCTGGCCGCGCTGCGGATGACGGCGGAGGCCACCAGCTTCGGCAGCATCCAGAGCACCGCCGAGCGCCGGGCCCGCTGGGGCGGCGACGCCGTACCGCCAGGCTTCATCCGCTTCTCGGTGGGCATCGAGGACCCGGACGACATCGTGGCCGATGTGCTGGGCGCGCTGGACGCGGCGGCTCCCCCGTCATGACCGCGACGGTCCGCTCGCCCCGTCCTTCGGGCTCCGTGGGCGCTCCGCCCGGTCCGCCCGGGGTCTTACGGGCCGCGGCGGGTCCGCGCCGGACACGGGCCGGGCGCGCGTGGTCACCGGCCGCGTACGACCCGGCCGAACGTTCCGATTGACGGCCGCCGGCACGTTTGCCCCCGGGCCGTCCGCGGCAGATCTCAGGCATGCCCCCGGATCCGCGTTCCAGCCCCGCCACCCGCCCGGTGGTCAAGCGCACTGCCCGCGCCCTGGTATTCGACGGCGACCAGCTCGTCCTGATCAAGCGCACCAAGCCCGGCATCGCACCGTACTGGGTCACGCCCGGCGGCGGTGTCGAGGACGACGACACCGGTGTCGTCGCGGCCCTGCACCGCGAGATCGACGAGGAGCTGGGCGCCAAGATCACCGATGTGGTGCCCGCTTTCGTCGACACCGTCGAGCACATCGCGGACGACGGTTCGCACGGCGTGAAGGTGCAGTTCTTCTTCGCCTGCCGGCTGGAGTCGATGGACCTCGGCCTGCGGCACGGTCCCGAGGTGGACGACCCCTGCGGGGAGTACGAAGTGGTGCGGGTGCCGTTCAGCAGGATGGGCATCGCCTCGGTCGGCATCGTGCCGCTGACCCTGCGGCACTACCTGGACGCGAACATCGAGGGCGTGCTCGGACTGCTCGGCCCCGAGATGGGCTGAGACCCGGCACACGGCCCCGCGATAGGTCCGCTGCGGGATCGTCCCGTAGCGGACCTATTTTGCTACCCTCGGCGTATGACCCCGGACACCGCTGCCGCACCCGCACAGCCCGCCGGCACCACCGACGTGTCGTACCTGCTGCAGCACACCGCCCATGTGCTGACCACCCAGATGACGGCCGCCCTCGCCGAGATCGGCATGTCGCCGCGGGCGCACTGCGTGCTGGCGCACGCCGCGCAGACCGAGCGGACGCAGGCGCAGCTCGCCGAGCTGTCGGACCTGGACAAGACCACGATGGTGGTGACCGTCGACCACTTGGAGCGCGCCGGGCTCGCCGAGCGGGTGCCGTCGGCGACCGACCGCAGGGCGCGGACCATCCGGGTCACCGCGGCGGGCGCGGAGGTGGTGGCTGCGGGTCAGGAGATCGTCGACCGGGTGCACGGGAATGTGCTGGGCGCGCTGCCGGAGCCGGAGCGCTCGGCCTTCGTCGCGGCGCTGAATCGGCTGGTCGCCGGGCATCTGGCGGTGCCGGCCGACTCCCCCGAGGGCGTCCAGGGCGCGCGTCGGCCACGGCAGGCCCGTCAGTGATCGGGCAGTCGGGGGAGTGAGCTGTCGGCCCGGGAGCGAACGGGGAGCTGGGCAGATCGGCGGCAAGTAAGCCCGTAATAGATAGTCTCTAACAAAACCTTCTGCTACGGTCGGTCCTGGCAATCCATCCGCCAGGAGGCGACCTCATGCCACTGTCTTCCCGTTCCCGCGGCGCCGCCCTCGCCGTGCTCAGCGCGGGCACCCTGATGATCATCCTGGACGGTACGATCGTGACCGTCGCTCTGCCGTCCATCCAGCACGACCTGGGCTTTTCCCAGTCCGCACTGGCCTGGGTGGTGAACGCCTACCTCATCGCCTTCGCCGGTCTGCTGCTGCTGTCGGGCAGGATCGGCGACCTCATCGGCCGCCGCCGCGTCCTGATCGGCGGGCTGGCCGCCTTCACCGCCGCCTCGCTCGCCTGCGGCCTCGCCGACTCCGCCGGGCTGCTGATCGCGGCCCGCTTTGTCCAGGGCGCCGCCGGGGCCATGGTCTCGGCGGTCAGCCTGGGCATGGTGATCGCCCTCTACCCCGACCCGCGCGGACGCGGCCGGGCCATGGGCGTCTACAGTTTCGTGCAGTCCGCGGGCGGGGTGCTCGGGCTGCTGGCCGGCGGCATCCTCACCCAGGCCGTCACCTGGCACTGGATCTTCTTCGTCAATCTGCCGATCGGCGCCGGCGCCGCCCTTCTCAGCCTGCGCCTGCTGTCCGACGACCGGCCCGCCTCGGGTTCCGGAAGCCCGGTACGCGGCGCCGACGCGCCCGGCGCGCTCCTGGTCACCGCGGCCCTGATGCTGGGCGTCTACACCATCGTCGGCACCGCCGACCACGGCTGGACGTCGGCCTCCACCGCCGTCCTCGGCGCCGTGACGCTGGCGCTGCTGGCCGGCTTCCTGGTCCGGCAGGCGCGGGCCGCGCACCCGCTGATGCCGCTGCGGCTCTTCCGCTCCCGGCTGGTGACCGGCGCCAACCTCGTGCAGGCGCTGATGGTGGCCGGCGGCTTCGGTTTCCAGTTCATGGTCACCCTCTACCTCCAGCGGGTGCAGGGCTACGACCCGCTGCACATCGGCCTGGCCATCGCGCCCACCGGGCTGGTCATCGGCGTGATGTCGCTCGCGCTGTCGGCCAGGCTGGGCGCCCGCTTCGGCGAGCGGGCGGTGCTGCTGCCCAGCCTCGCGCTCTTCGCCTGCGGCTTCCTGCTGCTGGCCCGGGTGCCCGCGGGGCATGCCTCCTACGTCGGCGACATCCTTCCGGCGACGCTGGTCTTCGGGGTCGCCTTCGGACTGGCGATGCCGGCCCTGATGGCCCTCGGCATGTCCGACGCCACACCCGCCGACTCCGGCCTGATCTCGGGCGTCTTCAACACCGCCCAGCAGATCGGCGCCGCGCTCGGCCTGGCCGTGCTCGCCGCGCTGGCCAGCGCTCGCACCGACCGTCTGACGGCGGCCGGCCACCTGCTGCCCGCCGCCCTGACCGGCGGCTACCACCTGGCCTTCCTGGTCGCCGCGGGGCTGCTCGCCGTGGCGACCGTGGCGGCTGCGGTGCTGCTCCGCGCGCCGGTACGCCGCGGGGCACCCGCGGCGGTCTCCGGGCCGCGGGACTCCGCTGCCGCGGACGGCCGGAGCGCGGAAAAGATCAGTGCCAGCCGGGGAAACCGCCCGGCAGCGGAGCCGAAGGATCGTAGGGCTCGCGCGTGAAGACGAAGGACCCGAGGTCGAGATGGCTGACCGAGCCGTCTGTCCCGCGGACCACCCGCAGCGTCTCGCCCGCGTAATAGCCCTCGCGACCGGTCCAGGTCCCGTCGTGTTCCACGTGGAACCGTGTGGCACGGCCCTGGCCGGTCAGCGGCGTGAGGCGCGGGCCGCCGTCGGCGTCGATCCGTAGCGCGAAGGCCTGAGGACCCCAGTACCAGGGGCCCGCCAGCTCCAGCAGATCACGGTCGAGCAGGTCGGCGGGGCGCCAGGCGGCCGGCAGGCCCGGCTCCGCGTCGGCGGTGATCGCCAGCAGGTCGGCGGCGATGGCGGCGACCGCGGGTCCAGAGGTCGCGTTGGCCAGGGCGATCGCGCCGACACCGTCCTCGGCGCTCACCCAGACCGTGGCCAGGAAGCCGGGCATCGAACCCGTATGGCCGGCCAGCAGCCGTCCCCCGCGCCGACTCAGCTGCAACCCCAGCCCGTAGCCGCCGTCCGGGTCCGCGGCCTCGGGCGGCGCGGCGGGCTGCCGCATCTCCTCCAGCGTCGCCGCGCTCAGCACGCCGTCGCGACCGGTTGTCAAAAACGCCACCCAGCGCGCCAGATCGGCCGCGGTCGACCACAGCTGCCCGGCCGGTGCCATCCGCCCGGTGTCCGCCACGGTCTCGGGCTGCATCACATCCGCCCACGGGTGGACGGCGAACCCGCCCGCGGCCGGGGCCTGCGGCAGCAGCGTCGTCCGCGCCATGCCCAGCGGATCGAGGATCTCGGCCCGCAGCGCCTCGCCCCACGGCACCCCGCGCACCTGCTCCACCAGGGCGCCGAGCAGGGCGAACCCGGGGTTGGAGTAGTGGTAGCGGCGGCCCGCCCGGTGCTTGACCGGGGCGGCGCCGAGCAGATCCGCCAGCTCGGGCCGCAGCGCGCCCGGAGTGCGCTCCCACCAGGGCGGCGGGGTCTCCGACGCGAGGCCCGAGGTGTGGCTGAGCAGCTGGCCCACGGTCAGCCGCCCGGCCGCCCGCAGCCCGGCCGCGTCGAGCCCGACCTGGCCGGCCTCGGTGACGGCCTGGCCCGCTCCGCCCGGCCGCGCCGCCGTCTCCGGCAGATGGCGGCTCAGCGGGTCGCCCAGGTCCAGCAGCCCTTCGTCCCGCAGCCGCATCACCTGTACCGCGACGAAGGACTTGGTGATCGAGCCGATGCGGTACTGCGTCTCGGCGCCGGGCGCGTGGCCCTCGATCATGCTGCGCGAGCCGCACCACACCAGCGCGCCGTCCCGCACCACCGCTCCCACCAGCGAAGGGGTGCGCCCCTCGCGCTGCCCCACCGCCACCCGGTGCAGCAGGGCCCGCCGGGTGGCGGGCAGCAGTTCGCCGGCGCTCCCCGGCCCGCCGCCGTGTCCGGTCCCCGCCCCGCTGTCCACGGT